>JACMMA010000295.1 GCA_014379275.1 Armatimonadota bacterium
CTCCTCGCGACAGTCACCGACATGAACCTGACCGAAGCGTCCGCCGTAAACGATGCCGGGGCGGTACGACGGCTTCTGGATGGCGGCGCGTCCGTCAACTTCGCGGACACCAAATCCGGCGAGACCGCGCTAATGGCGGCGGCACAGGCGGGCGCAACAGACGCGGCGAAGGTGCTTTTAGAACGCGGCGCGGCGGTCCACCGGACCGCCCGGCACGGCAAAAATGCACTCCATTTCGCGGTGGAAGAAGGGAATGTCGCCGCCGTCGAATTGCTCCTCGATCACAAAGCCGACCCCGACGCCTCACTCGTCGGCAAAGATGACAAAGGTAATACGATGCCCGACAAGTGGCGCGAAAGCGAGTTCCCCCTGATTCTCGCGATTCGCGGCGGGCATATTCCGGTGGTGGAAACATTGCTCCGGCGCGAAGCGGGCATCGACACGCCAGCACGGAAAAATACAATCGCGTCGGCGTTCGCCATGGCGGCGGGGCGCGACGGCGCGGGCGATACGCCGCCGTTGAAGCGTGCCGACACGATCCGTCTCCTGGACCTTTTGATCGGGGCGGGCTTGAGCCTGCGCGACGACCCGGTCGCCGTGTGTGCCGCACAGTCCGCGACACCCGAACTGCTCAAAACCCTGCTCGACCGGGGCGCCCCCCCGGACTCCTGGTTCGTCGGCAAGACGGATGAGGAGGAACACAGCGCACTCATGGCGACGATCCAGCGGGTCCGGTTGGCGCGGGACGCGCAACAGGAAATAGGGAACCTCGATGGGTCCCTGGACGATTACGTGCGCTCCGAGCGGGACGGCAAGGCATGCTTCCGCCTTCTGCTCCGGCGCGGCGCACGCGTTGACGCGACGACGAAGGTGGGAACGACGGCATTCACCGAAGCGGTAGTATCTCACTGCTTCGACATGGCGGACGAACTGCTACGGCGCGGCGCGAACCTCAACGCCCCCGATACGAAGGGAAGGACGGCACTTCACCGCGCCGTGAGCGAAAATGACTACGCCGACGAGTCTACTCTTAAATATCTGCTCAAACACGGCGCGAACCGCTCCCTGCGTGACAAGAACGGCGACACCGCGCTAATGGTCGCCAGAAAGAACAAACATGCGAAAGCCACCGCTCTGCTGACCGGAAGGGACTGAACCCGCCGCTCGGCTTGGCGAGAGGCAGGAATCACAAGGAAGTCGCCGCACTGCTCGCGCGTACCTACGGCGGAACCGCGCTAATTGTCACGTCGAAAGAATGTACCCGATGCGGCGAAGCGACTCCTATCGCGTCCTATCGCGCGGCGCGGATAGGACGCGATAGGATATGAAACAGCTCTTCCTGTCGTCGCCACCTAGGCGGGACGCGAACACCCCGCTTCTCCGGAGAAAGTCGCGCCAGAGGGTTCTGACACGACTTTTTCCGGACGATCTCTACGCTTTCACGAGATGAAAATGCGGAAGATAGAGCAAAACCGACGATCAATTGTACGGCTTTGTAATGCTCGAGGTCTGCCACCAGATACTGGCTTCGCTCGGTCCGTATGTTTCCACTCCAAGACTGACACTTAAGAGTGACAGGTTAGGCAATTTGGTAGCTGCATTGTTTACCAGATTGGTGACACCCGGAACCGTCACCCCCTGCCAGGCTTTGAAGTGCTTGACATAATTCACGGTTCCGCTGGTGCGCTTGACGCGGCGCACGCTCCACCACTGCCGCCAGGTGTTATAGGGGCGGGTGTAAAGATCATACGCGGCTCCGTCGATGGTAACAGACCCGACCTTTGCACTTTCTGGAATGCCGAGTGCCCCCCGATCCAGATTTTCGACGACGTAATACTCGATACCTTGAAGCCAACCTTGAACGCCCGTCCAGATTTGGGCACCAGGGGCGATGGATCGGACATTGAGCCTCTGATCGAAGGTGGCGATACCCTTACCGTCAGTGTAAACCATGTCGTTAACGCTTACATACCATAATTGATCCGGTCCTTCGGGTATGGCACGTAAACCTTTGGCGACTTGAAAACCACCTCTGGTATACTTCCAATAGGCGTAGGCTTGGTTCTGATTGGCTTCCGATTGGATGTAACCCGATCCGATAAAGCTGCTAGTTGCCCACGTGCTGTACGAATAATCGCGCTCTGTGGTGGTGGCTTGGCCACCACTATTCCGATAGTAGACGGTCTGGGCTTGACTTACCTGCGCAGTCGCTACGAGACCAACGGACAGGAAAGCGCCGGTTTTAAACCCAAGGGTAGCGACTTTGGCGAGCCTCGCAAAAGTTGCCCGAACAACATTGTCTTTCACCATAACTGAGGTACTCCTCGTGATGTAACGATAGGTCATTGGCGTTACATCTCATGTGACGTTGTGTAGGGTCATGTCATAGACGCTACACCGGATGTGATGTGATGGAACGCTAGGTCGTTCGCGCCCCGGTTGATTTAACGTCAGGTCATTGACGTCACAGTGCATACTATACCCTGGTTATCTCGGTACACACGTTGTTTGTAAATATTCTTGATAACTTTTTTACGTCGCAGCCTGTGCTCGAATAGACTTTCGCCCCTAAGCGCGGCTTGCGGAACACGGTCGTCTTGTTCACGACAGACTATAGCGTGGTTCCCGCCCGGAAGCCGTCGCCCGGGGCTCGCGCCGCGTCGGTCGCCGCTACGAGCGTTCGGAGCAGGATTCGGGCGTTCGTTTCGGCGCTAAAGTGAGTTTCGACGCGGACGCGTCCCGCCTGCCCGAAGCGCGCCCGCAGGTTTGCGTCCGCGAGTAGTGTCTCGATGGCGTCACCTAGCGCGCCAGGATCACCCACCGGGACTACAAACCCAGTTTCGCCGTGCGCGACTACATCCGGCACGCCGCCCGTGTTTGTGGTCACTACGGGCCGCCCCGTCGCCATCGCTTCCATACTCGCGTAGGACGAAAAATCGGCGCGAGTCGGCAGCACGAACACGTCACACCCCGCGAGCAGTGCTTGTAACTTGCCGTCGTTGGGCGACACGCCTGCGTGTACCCGGACGTCGGTCGGCAGACCAGGCGGCGCGTTTTTCGTTACCAGATCCAGTGTGGCACGGCCCTGGAACCGCTCGCCGAACATGGCAAGCAATGTGTCGCCCCCTTTGCGCACGAACTCGCCGCCCACGAACAAAAGGCGCGGCAGGGCATCGGACGCGGGATCGGGCATCGTTACATCCGGCACATAGGGAAACTTTTCCAGGTCAATACCGACATTGAGTATATGCATGCGCTCTTGAGGGACGCCACACTCCCCGCTTAACACGCCCGCCGCCCACTCGCTCCAGGGAAAGAACAGGTCAGTGCCGGCGAAACAGTGTTTATCGAAAGCGAGACGGGCGCGTTGCTGGAGCGGCTGCGGCGGGGCACTACGATAGCGCGGGTACGACCCGTTGCCCGTGTCCGGGGGGGCGTCCGCCGCCCATGCGACGAGTGGTTTTTCGCCGCGTCGCCGCCACAGGGTCCGCAGGGCATAGGGCTCGTGATAATGCCACACGACGGCGTCTAAGGTGCCGTATTGTTTTAACACGGGCTGCATCTGCCGCGCCGACGCTTGCCGCGCACGGATCGCGGAGGGTAGACGCGGGTTTTGGTTCGCCTGCTCGTCCCAATGCGACACTTCCGCCCAGATACACTCGGCTCCGAGCGACGCCGCATGTCGGTCGGCGTACTTGCGCAGGTTCGCGGTGCGGGTGGCGTTGCCGAGCGCGGTGGTCAGCACGAAGCCGAATCGGTACAGCGGTGTCATCGCGCCGCCTCCAGGTCAAGCCACGATGTGCGGGGGGAGTCCGTGTACAGGAAGGCGCGTCGCAAACCATCCCGCGATGTTTGTCGGAGGGGCTGTGGAAACTCCCTTTGTTGTTTGACGCGTGTTTGACCCACCGCCGCGACCACACCGACACAAAGACAGCCGCTTGTACAAACTTTCCCGGGAGCTACCATTCTGATCCTCCACTGCATAATCCATCCGGCACTTGATAAACGCGCTCGCTCATAAAAATAGTGCGTCCTACGTGCAGACCGGTAAGATTTCGTCATCGCCTTCATGTATACCTGCTAAAGTCCACGATATCGACCAAATTTAATCGCTGTAATGGGCTGTTGCCATGACACAAGAACGCCGCGCCGGAAGCATTTCCGGCGCGGCGTGTGTTCGCAGGGTTAGAACGTTTAGTGAACGTCGATCTCCCGGACCTGCTTCGCGTGTGTCTCGATGAACGCGCGGCGCGGTTCTACTTTTTCGCCCATCAGCATGGTAAATGCCGCGTCGGCGTCAATCGCGTCGTCCACCAGAACGCGGGCGAGTGTGCGTTGCTCGATGTTCATCGTGGTGTCCGCCAGGTCTTCCGGGTTCATCTCGCCCAGACCTTTGAAGCGCGTGATATGCACGTCCTTGCGTCGTAACTCCTTGAGCACCTGGTCGCGCTCGGCTTCGGTGCGCACGTATCGCTTTTCGTCCTTGCCGATACGGATCGAGTACAGCGGCGGTTGCGCCACGTACACGTACCCTTCGTCCACAAGCGGTCGCATGTAGCGGAAGAAGAAGTTCAGCAAGAGCGTCCGGATGTGGTCGCCGTCCACGTCGGCGTCCGCCATGATGATGATCTTGTGATACCGCAACTTGCTCAGGTCGTAACGCGATTCGCTGTCATCGTCGCCGCCCGTGTTCATGGCGATCCCCGTACCGAGGGCGGAAATCAGCATCCGGATCGATTCGTTGTCGAGTGCCTTGTCGATACGCGCCTTCTCGACACAGATAATCTTGCCCCGGAGCGGCAGAACTGCCTGCGTCCGCCGGTCGCGACCCTGTTTTGCGCTGTTGTGGACGAACACGCCCGACTCCAGAGCAAAATTATGCGTGCCCGGCACCTCGATGTCGTACACGTCGACCGCTTCCACAAGCGGCTCTACTGAAACGACACGGTGGTTGTAATTTGCCACGGCTTCCCGAGCCTTGTTCTCGTCGTTCTCGAAATAGCGCGAACAGAACGTGTCGAAACGTAGCAACGAACGGTCACCCCGCTCCTTACGCAACGACTGGTACTCCTCTATCTTCAATTCACCGCTCATCGCGTGACAGTGCTTGAGGGCCGCCAGTGTCTTTCGATAATACGTCGCGTTTAGCGCAGTTTTCCGCTTGGCGCGAAACTCCGGCGTCCACTGCTCGCGTGTTTTGTCGGAACGCCATGCCAGCAATTCCGCGTCGCTCCATTGGAGTTTCGCCTCCTCGGAATGACGTTCCCGCGCCTCCGGATTCGCCGTGAAGTAGGCGCGAACACGCTCCGACTGCTCGGCGCGATGGGCGTCGTCACTCCAGTATTCGAATTGTGCCTGGTTAAGAATTTTCCGGTTCCGGTCGCGATATTCAGCGTTGCTCGCGTAGAACGCACCCCATTTATCCCGCATAAACCCGCGGTATACTTCGTTTTCCCATTGCGCTTTCGCCTGCTCCGATAAGACTGCCCGTGTGGCTTCCTCCCGCATCCGAGCACTCATGCGCGTACGGAACGCTTCGGTTTGATGAATCGCCCGGCATTTTTCGATGACATCGGGTCGGTGTAGAGTCAACCGGGCGTGTGCCGCATGGAGAGCGATATGCTCCGATTGCGGCAGTCGTTGCAGATTGTCCGGGTTGTTATTCCGTTTGTTGAAGTCGACATGATGGCAATGATCACCGTCTTCCTTCGTGTACACGCCTTGCCACCGGTTATACCAGTCGGCGACGAGATGAGTAAATAGCCAGGAATCGGATCGCGGGTTCCAGACCATCTCATAACCGTCTATGGTGATGCCCCTTTCCGCCGTATCGGACAATTTACGATAAAGCGGCATCAATGAATCGGCACCTGTCAACGCGGCGGCAGGCTTGTACGATCCGTCGCGTAGCATGAACCGGTGATCCGGCGTACAAACGATCCGTTCACCGTTGTCGAGTGTCACGCGTACAACTTCGGCACTGCGCTTCGTAATGCGCGGGTGCAAGATTCGTTCGACGCCGACGGTGCCATCCTTCCGGATCGTGTAGCAGAAGTGCGTCTTGCCCTCGGCTTGTTCCTCGACCAATTTTACGAATGATAGCGAGCGACCGTCCGCCAGTGCCACACGAGTATCCCCGGAGAAGCAGCCGCCTGCCGAGTCGCCTTCCACGATGTATAGTTCGC
The DNA here is from genome assembly GCA_014379275.1 of Armatimonadota bacterium. GTDB lineage: Bacteria > Armatimonadota > Armatimonadia > Armatimonadales > Armatimonadaceae > JACMIU01. The sequence goes on from JACMMA010000295.1 coordinate 6,186, forward strand.
TCTTTTTCGGGTCGCGTTCCATGCAGTCGGCGAGCTTTCCGGGCAGGTTGGACGATTCCAGCACCGACTGCCGCTTGACCAGGTCGGCGGCGCGGCGGGCGGCTTCACGGGCACGCGCGGCGGTCGACGCCTTTTCCATGACGATCTTCGCCACGAGCGGGTTTTCTTCCAGGAACTGCGCCAGACCGTCGCCGACCGCCGAGTTCACCAGCCCGTCCACCTCGACGTTCATCAATTTGACTTTGTCCTGCGAGTTGAACATCGGGTTGTGAAGGCGAACCGCGATCACCGCCGTGATCCCCTCGCGAACGTCGTCGCCGGTAAAGTTCGGGTCCTTCTCCTTGATGAACCCGTTCTTGCGGGCATACGAGTTCACGACGCGGGTCAGCGCGGTCTTGAAGCCGGAAAGGTGTGTGCCGCCGTCCGGGTTCGGAATGTTGTTCGCGAAACAGAACACCGACTCGACATAGCCCTTGTTGTACTGAAGCGCGACCTCGACCTGGGTGGTCTCCTTCTCGCGCGAGAAGTAGATCACCTTCGGGTGGAGCGAATCCTTGTTTTCGTTCAGATGACCGACATATTCGGCGATGCCGCGCTTATAGTGCATGATCTCCGGCTCTTTGCCGTTGAGCTTGTCGTGGAACGTGAACCGGCACTCCTTGTTCAGATAAGCCAGCTCCCGAATACGGCGCAGAATCAACTCGCCGTCGTACGCCAGGTTGCCTTCGTCGGTCAGCGCGGGCGCGAACATCGATTTATCCGCGAGCCAGGTCACCTGCGTGCCGTGCTCGTCCGGGCGGGAATTGCCGATGACCTCTAACTTGGTCGTCGGGACGCCGCGCTCGAAGCGCATCCGGTGCACCTTGCCGTCGCGCCGGACGGTGCATTCCAGGAAGTCGGAGAGTGCGTTCACGCACGACGCGCCGACGCCGTGCAAGCCGCCCGACACCTTGTAACCGCCGTCGCCGAACTTGCCGCCCGCGTGCAATTCGGTCAGCACCAACTCGACGCCGGTCTTACCGGAATCTTTGTTGATATCGACGGGAATGCCGCGCCCGTTGTCGGTGACGGACAGCGTGTAGTCTTCGCCTAGCACGACATCAATCTCGGTGCAGTGACCGGCAAGCACTTCATCCACCGAGTTGTCGATGACTTCCTTGAACAGGTGATGCAAGCCGCGCGTGCCGACGTCGCCGATATACATGCCGGGGCGGAGACGCACCGCCTCCAACCCTTTGAGGACGGACAGGTCTTCGGCGTTGTACGACTGCTCGATCTTGACGACATTAAGCGTGATGGGATCGCCGTTCTCATCAAACTGCTGGAGGACGTGTCCTTCGGGCAGTTCGACGGGCTCAACGACTTTTGTTTTTCGTGCCATACGGGGGTAAAAGCTCCTTGTGAATGCGACAAAAGATAGCAGTTATTGACGCTTCTTTTGTGAAATTGCACGCTTATTTTACCATAAACAGATGTTTGCGTCAACCCGCACCCGACATGCCCCGCGCAAAGCGGTCGGAGCGCCGCATTCACGCGTGTCGAAACAGCGGCTGCACTTAAAACCCGCGCCGGCGGGGCACTCGGCCCCCACAGGGCTTGGCGCTCGATAAAAATCGCGACGGGATGTTTAGCCCCATTCCGCACGGGGCATAACTGGATTGTGAGCGGTGACGACGACGAAAGCCGCCGGTTATAGAGATCACAAAACAACTAAATACGTACAATCGCATAGCGACAACTGGATAGAGATTAAAGTTAAATAGGGATAACTACATAGTGACAACCGAATAGCGGGCAACAAAAATAAAAAGCAATTCATCAGGGCAGGTTTTCGACCATCGGAAACCTGCCCTTTATGCTTTATCCGGTTCGCAAACGAGGAATCACGCACAATTTTTGTGAAAGAACCTTTCATGGCGATTCACATGCTTGAGCCCGAGCGCAAGACGCTAACGGGCACATTCTCTTCTGATGCACTTGCCGTCCTGTCCGTTGATCCCGGCGACACGGTCATTTATCGTACTCTGGACGCGGGTTGGCACACAAACGGCGATGGTGCCCGGTTCGCGCCGCGTGACCCGATGCGCGATGACGGCCACGCGATGTGCGGTCCCATCGCGGTGCGCGGCGCGGAGCCGGGGATGACGCTCGGCGTACATATCGGTGACATCCGTCCCGGGACATGGGGATGGACAGTCGCCGGGGCGTGGCCCCACCCGGTTAACGAGCGGCTGGGGTTGTCAGACGCCCCGGAATACATGCTCCGCTGGACGCTAGACCCGGACGCAGGAATCGGGACCAGTCAGTTCGGTCATGTTCTTGCCCTGCGCCCTTTCCTAGGCGTGATGGGGATGCCGACCGACGAGCCGGGGATATTGTCTACCGCGCCGCCGCGGCGAACCGGTGGCAATCTGGACTGCAAGGAATTGGTTTCCGGCAGCGTGCTATACCTGCCGATCGAAGTTTCCGGTGGGCTGTTCTGCCTCGGGGACGGGCACGCGGCGCAAGGCGACGGCGAGGTTTCGGTCACTGCGATCGAGTGTCCGATGGAACGCGTCGAAATCACTTTCTCCCTGCACGGCGATATGCCGATCAAATTCCCGCGGGCGAACACGCCGATCGGCTGGCTGACTCTGGGTTTGCATGAGGATCTCAACGAAGCCGCGTATCTGGCGCTGGAAGAAATGCTCGATCTGATGCAGACGCAATACGGCTACGCGCGACAGGAAGCACTCGCCATCGCCTCTCTTACTGTAGACCTGCGCATCACTCAGATCGTCAACGGGGTGCGCGGGGTGCATGCGGTCTTGCCACACGGAGCGATCCGAACAAAGCCGGTTTGACAGGGAACAGGAGTGGGGTCCGCGCAGGTAGATAGGGAGTCATGAAAATCATCCCGCAGTTTCCCTTTTCGATTCTCGTTGCGCTGACCCTGATGAGTGCGGCAGGGGCTGCGGCTCCCGTCGCTCCGCCGAAAGGGCAGTGGGCAGCAAGCGGGACGTTGCTCGAAGCCTGTACATGCGCGGTGCCCTGCAGTTGCAATTTCGGCGAGCCGCCATCACCCAATAATTACTGCCACGCGGTCTACGCGTATCGGTTGGAAAAGGCCTCATGGGACGGCGTAGATCTATCCGGACTGGTCATCGCGGGCGCGGACGGACCTAAAGGCGGGGCGTGTTTCCTCGACGAGCGAGCGACACCCGCGCAACGCCCGGCACTAGAGCGGCTCACCCGCGCCGTCTGGGCGCAGGGTGGCCCCGGTAACGCGCCGGGTATGCCGTTCATGTTCGCTAAAATTACCCCTTCGATCGCGGGCAACGATTTGAAACTTAAGATCGGCGATGTCGGCGGGTTCACCGCGCGGGTGATCGTCGGCCGGGACGGCAAAACCCCGGTGGTCGTGGAAAACAACACCGTCTGGCCCATCGCGCGGGCGACCAAGGGCAAAACCGGCACCCTCAACTTCCTCGATAAGAATGTCGGCAAGATTTCGGCGTCCGGCACGAACGCCAACTACGGTAAGTTCACATTCGGCGGGGCGAGCGGCACCGCTGCGAAAAAACCTGCCGCGATGGGTGCCTGTTGCGGTACGCACGCGGTAAAGTAACGTGGCAACACCGATGGACGATTATCCCGACTACTACCCCGCCCGCCCGTATACCCTGGTCACCGACGCGCCCGCCGACCCGGAGTCGGGGCACGAATTCGTTCTGCATTTCGACCCCGAAGATGAGCGATACTATGTTTTCTTCTTCGCCGAAGAAAGACACGCCGAACTGTTCCGCGAGACGTACAACAGCATTTCGTCCAAGCGCGGCGTCGTGGTGCGCTTCGACCCACGGGGCATCGAGGAGCGTATCGGGGTTCGTTACACGGACGCGGACGGGAAGCCTACTGACATGACGATTCAGGAGTACCGCAAAAACATGGAGTTTAAGAACGAGTTCCGTCGCGAGGATTGACGACGGGTGTTTGCCCCGCCCCCGTAACAGCAGGATTCAAGGAACGCAATCCCGAAAGAGTCCGCATGACTCTCACCAACCTACGGAACCGCGTCGTTCCCCAACCACGAAAAACTCGCAGTGTCCTGACGCGACGTGCCTTTCTTCTGACGGGACTCTTACTCGCCGCGACAGCCGCCCCATCTGCCGCGCGCGCCGCCGAAACAGACCCCGCCAGCATACCGTTCGCCGCGCGCACCGTGACAACGCCCGCCGGGACGTACAAATACCTGATCTACGCCCCAGCGAAACGCGACCGTCGCGAGAAACCGCCGGTGATCGTTTTTCTTCACGGATCGGGCGAGCGCGGTGAGGATAATACGGCGCAAACCAAAAACGGCATCCGCCTACTCATCGCGCAGGATGTGGACCGGTTCCCCGCCATCGTCATCGCCCCGCAGTGCCGCGCCGACGCCCGCTGGACGCAACCGGAAATGGAGGCGATGGTGATGCAGGCATTGGATCAAACCATGACGGAGTTTGATGGTGACCCCCGGCGCGTTTACCTGACAGGCCTTTCGCTGGGCGGTTACGGTACCTGGGAACTCGCCAAACGGCACCCAAACCGCTGGGCAGCTCTCGCGCCGGTTTGTGGCGGAGTTCTTTTTCGCGGTCAGACGCCGGAGGGCAACAACCCGATAAACCCGTACTCCGCGATGGCGACGGCGGTCGCGCCGATCCCGCAATGGATCTTCCACGGCGACGCCGACGGCGCGGTGCCGGTGTCCGAATCACGGCAGATAGCGGCTATCTTGTACGCCCGCAAGGCGGACATTCGATACACGGAATATCCCGGCGTCGGGCATAACAGTTGGGACTACGCCTACAAAGAGCCGGACTTGCTCAAGTGGCTTCTCGCACATAAGCGGGAGAAGTGAACGCCGCGTTCACAGGCGAGAAACCGATTCGCTGATCCACCGACGCATATTCATTGCTTCGCCCGAAGTGTGCGTTTCGCGCTCGATGCACCAGAGCGGTTCCCACGTCCGCCACGCGTTCGCGCAGTACATCTCCAGAAAATCAGGGTCGGCGGAAACTGCCTTTTGCAAGTACGCGAACTCGCCCGCCAGCAAGACGCGCGGCTCGCTGGTCGAAAACCGTACCGTGTTCTGACCGGGAAAGAGCGGCACCGCCGCGGTCGCCGTCCAACGCCAGAAATAGCCGCCGTTCTCCGTGCCGTCGTTCCAATCCGGTCGGAACGCTTTGTCCACCTCGGTGATCGTCGCCGTGACCCACCCGCCGGGAGCGACCGTTCCGGCCGAGTCCCCGAGATAAATGTGGACCGCGTTCCCCTTGCGAAAACTTTCCACGCGCAGACGCGGCAACAGCGGCTTGTCCTCCATCGCCGACGCTATCGACTCAGACAGGAACGTTATCGCGCTCTGAACCTCCCGCAGATCGTCGCGCGATTCGCTCTCGCCGAGCAACCGCATTGCCGCCCCCCGCAGTAGTGCCCGTAGCCGTTCCATGTTCCCGGTGCCCAGAAGCGGAACCTGCTCCCAGGACCCAATGCCGCGCAGGCGATAGGTCTGCGCACCGAACACGGATTCGAAGGGGGGAAGGGTATTGGCTTTCATGGTTCGTGTAATCTTACCACAAACTAACGAAGTCCTGCACGTTTTCATGGAAACGTAACGGGAATGGGCACTCCAACATTGCCGTGTCCTATGGCGGCTCCGGCACAGACGAAATCATCATGTCATGGACGACCTGCTTCACTCGCGTCCCATCCTCCGCAACCATCCGCGTCGGATTATCCGCCAAAAACCCATCGACGAAGTCCCGACACTCCCTCCAGGAAGCACCGGTCCGGCTCCGCACCAGAACGATCAGTTCACGGCGGCTTACACCTTCCCCTGTGCTTTCTTCGCCAGACAGGTCATGGATATACCCGCTTAGATAATCTGCCGTGCCCGCTTGGCAGATACGTTCTAGTGCCTCCTCGTGGCGTTGCAGGTGCCTCGCAGCGGCTTCGAGATGGGCTTGTTCCGATTCATTACGTCGCTTTTCGACAGCCTCCACGTGCACCCAGTTGAACTCCTCCGGGAAGGCGTGCCTACACAGGGCACAGCACCCCTTGATGCTATCCGCCCAGGTGCGCAGTCTTGCCCCACATCCGGGGCACGCAATAGCCTCCCAGTCAAACTCATCACGCGGGGACAAACGCCCAAAACTCATGAATTACCCCTCGTACAAATGTGCGTTACCACTTGCGCCTTTTCACGGATCTGCCGAGCAATCGCGATACTGCATCCGATTCCTGTCTATGGGTGCCATCCCGGTAAACCCGAGACGGCACATTACGCCAGGTGCCGCCTATGGGAGTAGCCAGTGTTTCTCGGTCGTCCAGCCCAGGAAGCGGCGGGCCGACACTGACACCCCGATAGATGAGGCATCGTCATCACCCGTTATCGGCAGTCCCCGTATGGCGCTATCCAGCCCCGACAGCACCGGCCCGAACCGCTCCCGGAACGCTTCTGGCTGCTCGCCTAAATGCTCCATGGCCCAGGGCAGGAACGCACGTGCATCCTCTTCGGACTCAAGCGATAGAAAGAACACCATCTGCCGCCAAGCGTATGCCGAGTTCTTGACCAGTTGCAGGCGTGCCTTCCAGTTTGAAGGCGTCTGCGAATTGCGCCGACATATCCATGCGAAACAGCGGCGTGCCAGTTCGCCCCGACGGTGCGCGAGCGTCTCACCGAATACCATAAACAACAACGCCAGGTTGTGCGTGGTCAGGATCTGCTCCTGCTCGATGATCATCCCGTTACGGGCGACCCACGACCCTCCGGTTCCCGTAATACCCGCGCCCGTAACCGCCTCGCGTTCGCGTTCCGCCAGCTCGTTGCACATCTGATAAAAACCGGGGGAGGTCGGCGCACTCTCGTACCGTTGCCGCAGTTGCTCTCGTGGCGGGGGGACGTCGTTTATTTCCCGCACGCGTGCGTAGGACAGACCGTAATAGCGTTCGTACAGAGTCCCCTCCAGGAGCCGCCCCGCTATTTTCGCGGCGTGTAGAAACTTGGGCGAGAACGCCCCCATAAAGATGTCCGCCGCCACCTCGTCCACCAGCGGGATCGGCAAGCCCTCGTCCTTCAGTTCGGCGGTTGTCGCCAATGCCCGGAACTCCTGCAACAATTTGTTCGGCACGATTTGTTGCGGGAACGAGGTGAGTGCGAGCGTCGCCACCTGCATGAAGGTAAGTTGCGCCCGCTCCCGCGTTGCCCCGTCCTTGCTTTGATGAGCAGCTACCGCCTGCATCCACGGCAACTCCGCCAACTTCACCTGGCTCTCCAGGTTCAGAAGCAAAAGCGAGCGACGGCGGCGGAACGCACGGTAGACGGCTCCGTAGAGCGTCCTCAGGTCGGCGTCCGCGAATCCCGCCGCGGAAACCTGGGACGTTATTTGGGGGACCACCCTCGCCAGCACCTCACCAGAGGTGAGAACGTTCTGCTCCACCAGCACCTCAGGAGGCGCGAGCAGGCAACGTCGCACCTTCTTCCCGAACCGTTCTGCCATGGTTTCGCCCGCCGGTACCCGCCGCTGCGCCTCCGCCTCGGTGACCGGCAGGAGCACATCGCTGAGTTCACCCAGGTCGTCGATCCCGCCGTCCGGGTCCCGCGTCGCGAGACGACCGATTACCACCTGTGCCAGTTCGGCATTGGTCGGCCGGTTCGCGCGTCGCTCCTGTTCGCGCCGCAGACTCCGGCACTGCTCCGAGGCAGGCATGCCGCGCCGGGCAATAACCCGCGCGAGCACGCCGCGAATACGGGACACATCGCGTCCCGTCAGCCGCGCGGGGTCTTCCATACACGTCTCCAGTGCCAAGCGAAGAACCGCGAAGTTCGTACCGGCACGCTCGGGCTTGGCGCACAGGGTATGCCGGTTCCTCAGCAGGCGGTACTCCTGGACGAGAACCCGGCCACGCTCCCGCCAATCCGCCGAATAATGCTGACAGGGCCAGCCGCCGTCCACCCCGGACTCGCCGCCGTGTCCCGTTCGCAGGAAGGGTGCCGGTCCCTCCACGGTTTCGAGGAATAGCCCGACGATTTTGTCGAAGAAGGGTGCCCAGACCAGGGCGGATTCCCGCTGCTTCAGGAAGGCGATGGGAGGGCGGACCGCTTCCAGGTCTCGCACGGTCTGCCCGACGTTCTGCAGCCGGACGCGTATGCCGTCGTCCTGTTGCGGTCGGTCGTCAGGAATCGGGTAAAAGCGCAGCCGATACAGGTACGGACCGATTGCGTCGAGTATCCGGCGGGCCGCCTCCGCCTGGTCCTGCTGGAGTAGCCAGGCGACGACAAGGAGGGCACCTTCTTCGGGAATGTCGACGCGGTAGTTCCCGGTCCGTAGCATGTGTTGCAACTCGGCCATGCCCGCCTCGCTCAGATAATAGCGGTTGATCCGCGCCCGTGCCGACGGTTCGGGCACGGTGGACGAGGACTCGGGGTTGATCCGGGATAGCAGTATTTCTTCGTGGTGCTGGAGCGAACCTTCGGCGAGGAGTGCCCCGGTCGCGAAGCCGCCCTGCACCACTTCGAGCGTCGCCCAGGCCGGGACCTGCGCAACGGGGGTGCGCGAGCCGACCCGGATTCCGCCCGAAAGCATACCCTCGAGAACCCGAATCCAATCGCTTACTTTCGTTTGTGCCCTGAGGCGGGTTTCCGGGTCCGGATGGTCCTGGCTGGTCGCCAGGGCAGCCGCGATCCGCCACAGTGCGTACCCAGGGTTGGCGGTCGCCGCAGGGGAATTGCCGGGGGCTTGGGGTGCGTCTGATTCCGGCTTTTCGAGGGAAGGGGTCATGGTGGGTGTCTCCTTGGGCGGTCGGCAGTGTCCGGCAGAACTAATCGTGCGGTCAGGACTATTACTCTATGATTATGGTATCGGCGGGATGATAATGCCAGTGTAGCATCGCGCCACACCTCTTTGTAAAGTGCTCCCGGAGCACTCACCCGTTCGCGGCGATACCAGCAACCATATCGCGGGAGTTGGCCCAGTTGCTTAAGGTTGCCGTGGGGCAGACCGAGAAAGTAAGCAATGTTTCCCACTCACCGCGCGGGAGGTATCATCGGGTCAGGGAATAACCGACCCGGCGGCGCGAAAAACACCCGTCCGGTCCGCGAAAGGCGAATATGCAATCACTCGTTCTGGAAGAAAAACACCGGCTCAGTCTGCGCGACTTCGCGATGGACGAACCGATGGGACCGCGCGACGTCCGTATCGCGATCCACACGGTCGGCGTGTGTGGATCGGACGTGCATTACTACGAGCACGGGCGCATCGGACCGTTCGTGGTCGAGTCGCCGATGATCCTCGGGCATGAGGCGTCCGGTACGGTCATCGAAGTCGGTTCGGCGGTGACCACGCTTCAAGTCGGGGACCGCGTTTGTATGGAACCGGGCATCCCCGATCCACATTCGCGGGCGTCGCGCCTCGGTCACTATAACCTCGATCCGGCGGTACGGTTCTGGGCAACGCCGCCCGTCCACGGCGTCCTGCGTCCGTTCGCGGTTCACCCGGCGGACTTTGTTTTCAAGCTCCCGCCGACCGTCAGTTTTGCCGAGGGAGCGATGGTCGAACCGCTCGCGGTCGGCATCCACGCCGCCGCCAAAGCAAAGATCTCACCCGGCGATGTTGCCGTGGTTATCGGTGCGGGTCCGATCGGAATGGTGACGGCGTTGTCCGCGCTCGCGGGCGGGTGTAGCCGGGTGATCGTCGCCGATGTGCAAGCCCCGAAATTGGAATTAGCTGGGGCACTGGGTGCCGCCATCGTCCCCGTGAACGTCCGTGAGCAGGACCTCACCGAAACCGTCGCAAAACTGACGGACGGTTGGGGCACGGACATCGTGTTCGAGTGTAGTGGCAACGAAAAGGCGGCGTCGGGCGTGTTTGCGCCGCTCTGTCCGGGCGGTTGCGTGGTAATGGTCGGCATGCCGGGTGCGCCCATCGCCTACGACGTGGTCGCCGCGCAGATCAAGGAAGCCCGCGTCGAACACGTTTTCCGCTACGCGAACGCCTACCCCCGCGCCCTCGCCTTAATGGGAAGCGGGCAACTCAACGTCAAGCCGCTGATCACCGACACGTTCCCGTTCGCCGACAGCATCAAAGCGTTCGAGTTCGCCGCGAAAATGCCGCCCGCCTCCGTAAAAGTGCAGATCGCGGTCTCGGACGGCAGGTAGGATTCTTTTTGTCCTTCCCGGACGGGGGCAACCTGACGTTGCATCGGTGTACCTGCGGTGCGGCGTTGATGTTTGGCTTACCTGAGGACTTTTCGGCTATCCTCGGTGTGCCCATTTCACCGAGGATAACCGAAAAACAGCACGGGGTCATGTGTAGCAAGACTCAGTAGCACCGCAGGTACACCGATGCAACGTCAGGTTGCCCCCGTCCGGGAAGGACAAAAAGAGACACAATAAATCCAACGCAGGAAATCGCTCCATCTTCACGAAACTGCGAAACATGACACACCGCTTCGCCCCCGCTGTTCTCCTCGCGCTTCTCCTGTTCGCCGTGCCGCTGTCTGCTCACGCCCAGTACGGACCGCAACGCAACCGTGCCGCGGACGGCATGGTCGCGTCTGCCGATAGCGTCGCGTCACAGGTCGGGGTGGATATTCTCAAAGGGGGCGGGAACGCCGTGGATGCCGCTGTCGCCGTGGGACTCGCGCTCGCTGTGACGTATCCCGCCGCCGGGAATCTGGGCGGGGGCGGCTTTATGCTGATCCGTCTCGCCGACGGGCGCACGAACGTTCTCGATTACCGC
>JACMMA010000038.1 GCA_014379275.1 Armatimonadota bacterium
GTCCTGCTGGACGGTAAACTCCTGTACCGCACACCGTCCGCGGATCGTGCCAAAGAGGTCGCGGCTTCGATCAACGAACTGCTCGACAAGAATCTGCAGATATACGACCTGACCCGGCGCGGCGCGAGCGTCTACGCCAAGGGTAAGGCGGTGATCTCCGTACAGGATGAGGACATCACGGCGTACGCGACTGCGGGAACGGTCGCGCCGGTTTCCGCAGAAACCGCCGCTGATAGCGCGTTTAAGACGCTTCGCAACGCACTTTATCGCCATCTGCTGAACGGCAACGTGTATTAGACGGGGCGGGAAATTTCATTCCTCCGTTGGTTTCGGGGACGGGACATTCCCGAAACCAACCGGCACATCCTGATCCCCGTCAGAGCCGCGACCGTTCGACAACGCGGATCGCGGGAGTCTCCCATATCTGACTGCTGGTATGGCGAAAAATCGCGCCGGTGCGTTGCCAGAATCCACCGGGGGAAACGCGGACGGCTCGCAATATCGGGGCATGATCCATCATGACGACCACACACGCGGCGCGAAACACCCCATACCACAGAAGGCGTGTCGTAAAACTTTCGATCCACCGCTGGCGGGCAAACCGCTTCCGCAGAAAATCAACGTGGAACGCGACGTGCTTGTCTTCGTCGTCGCAGATCCGTGCGAAAACCTCGCGACAGAATTCATCGGGGACGCCGTCACGTAATGCGGAGTAGTAGGCTTGTGCGATCATTTCCACGGCGAGGAGCAGGAGCAGTTCGGTTTGTAACCCGCCCATATGGCGCAGGAAAACAAAGGCGCCGTCGCTCCAGTGATTCCGCAGATGTTCGCCACCCAGCGCGTCGATGAGTTTGCCGAGCCACGCGGCGTGATCATGCTCTTCGTTCAGGAACAGCTCGATGGCCCGACAATAGTCGGGATCGTTCGTGGTCAACGCTCCGGCTTTGAGACGCTTCCCTTCGCCCGATTCCCCGACCTCGAATGTCGCCAGCGACGCGATCAACGCGGTGCGTATCGGTTCCGGCAGTTCAACCCGCTTCCAGGTCGTTTCGCCGTGCCAGAGCAGACGACTTCGTTCCGCCCGATTCCGCTCGTAATATACTCGCCAATTTTTCATGCTCTTCCCACTCCTTTTTCAAATCACTTTATAATACAAAGTTATTTTGCAAATTAGTTCCCTCTCATTTTTAGGGATCGTGATGATATCGGGCATCATTCCGGCTAAATGGTGTTTGAAAGAATGATTTTGTTCCGGTTTAGGCAAACCTAATGCAGTATCACGCCTGGAGGAAAACTTTCTTATGAACACAACTATTGACAACGAATCTACCACTGCCCCACAGAACAGCGGCACTCTGACGATCGAAGGAAAACGATTCGGGCGCGGTGCAAAGGCACTCTTTCCGAACTTCCAGATGCCCCTGCCGGAAGCATGGCAGAACGGCATAACCATCACCGTGCGTGACCTGCTCGATACCGTCGTGCGAACCGAAGTCGCGGCGTTCCAGACCCGGCAGGAAGCGCGCACCGTGCTACAGACCCTATCCCCGTCGCAGATCGCCGAGGGCGTGGCGAAGGGCAAGATCGATTCCGGCGGGCGCGAAGACGAACGACAGCCGGTGGACGCCGACGAATCGGTCAGAGTCGCCTTGCAAGCGTTCGAGGACGGCCTGTACTACGTACTGATTAACGACGACCAGAAGGCGAGTCTGACGGATTCGTTCGCGGTCACGCCAGAAACACGCGTCACGTTCCTGCGCCTCGTCGCGCTGGCGGGCGGATAGGAGACACAAAACGATGTTAAACCCCAAAGTCGCCGAAGAGCGGCTCAAAGAGTATTCGGTGGACGGTTCTCTTGCTTTGCAGAAAGCGCGTGTCGCGGAGCTTCCGGGCGCCTTCCGCCAATCGGCATTCGCTCTACTCGGCTTGAAACCAGACGGCACGCCGTTCATCAGCGATACAAAGTACGACAACAAGCAATACGTGGCGCAAAACAAGGCACGTGAGGCAGCCTACAAACAACTCGACTTGCTGACCGTCGCTGATCTGGAGAAACTGTTCACGGCATATTTCCCCCGTCTGGGGACACTGCTCGCGGCGTGGTGGAAGCCGGATGGTAGCACCCTGTATCAGGGCTCGTACAACCGCCGCCCGTTCCGCATGGACCGCGGCTCATCGTCCGACGAATCGCGCAACGAGCGGCGGCAGATCCTGTCGGTGCTCCTCAGCAGTTTTGCACAGTATCAGGAGATGCCGATCGAGTGGTTCGCGTCGTGGATCCCCTATCTGGGCGCGTACAATGCCGACAACATGGGCAAGCTGTTCGCGTTCGCCATCGACAACGGCAACGACGCGGTGTTCCAAACACTGATCGAATCGGGTAAGGGTGAACATGAGATCGGAGCGATGGGGCGACATGTCACCCGCGGCTTACTGTCGGCTTCCCGCGAAGAGGGTTGGGAGTGGATCGAAAAACTGCTTCTCGCCGCGCAACGTCAGGAAGGGTTGCGCCAGAGCGTTTTAGAGGTCGTCGACGAGGCGCACCCCGCGGCGTTTCGCCGGATGCTGAAACTGATCCGGGAGAACGACCTGTTCCGTTTTTCTGCCACGGTCCGTGCCGCCGACACGTGGTTCGGTATGAACTGGGTCGCTTACGAGAAGCTTTCAGTTAAACAAGCCAACGCGGCGACGGAAACCGTGGAAACGTTCCTCGCCGATCCCGCCGGACGCGACGCCGTTCTCGCCGAAACCACCGACGGGCAGACCGTGTATCTCGCGCTGTGGAGCATGGCGTTCGATGACGCCCATGCCGCGCTGAAAGCCGCCCTCCCGCTTCTGTCCGACCCCGTTTTACCGCGGCGATACGCCGCACTCCACCTGCTGACGGAATTGCGCTTGAAGGAAGCGAGGCCCGCAATCCTTACGGCATTCGATGATCCCGATCTGCGCATGGCACAAAAAGCGTTCGGGGCGTACAACTGGTACGAAGGCCCGGCAACGGGTACCGGCATGGAGGCACTCACCGCGCAACTCACCGAGCAAGACGCAATTGTCACCGACATGTTGGAGCAAACGCCGGGCGAAGGCACCCCGGCATGGAGCTTCCTGTCGGGTTTGAAGGAAGCGGTGGCAGGCGTGGTCGCCGTGCTGAAAGGCGACAGCGATCCCGAGGAGGAACCGACCGCCGAGGAAAAACCGGCGTCTGTCGACGACGACCGCTTCGAGCGCATCGAGCGTAATATCCCTCGCTTCCCACAACGCGCCAAGGAATTGGAGCCGGTGATCTGGGAGTGGGACAAGCAGACAGCGCACGCCGAAAGCCTCGCTGACCGATTGCCGAACCTTTTGGGCAAGCGTCCGATCGAACGGTTGTTCCCGTTCGTGGCGCTAATGAGTAGCTACGGGCGTTCGTCTATCGCGACGACTATCGCGAACCGCAAAGACAAAACGCCGGAAATGCGCGAACTGCTTTTCGACCTGTTTGCCGACACACAGTCGTACGTGCGCGATTCGGCACTCAAAGCCGTAGAAAAGTTCACGCTCGCCGACGACGAAGCGGAACGCATCGAGGGCTTACTGACGCGCAAAGCCGCCGATCTGCGCAAAGCATCACTCAGATTGCTCCTGAAACGCGGCGACGAAAAGGTGCTGCAGTCCGGTGAAAGACTGACCGGCGCGAAGGATGCCAACCAACGCGTCGCCGGCCTGGACCTGTTGACTCAAATGGTCGAAAAGAAGCGCGAACCGGTGCGGGCGAAGGCGATAGTGACCGGGTTCGTTGCGGCAAGAGCGGATAAACTCACCGCGGCGGAAAAGGCGATGGTCGAGCCGCTGACCAGCGACACACACGTCAAGGCGACGCTGGAAGACGCGCTGGGGTTGATGGACAAAGCCAAACTCACGCCGTTCGACGCCCCGCGACTGCCTAAGGAAGTGCCGCTGCTGACGAGCATAACCGCGCTTCGGATCCTACGCGAAATCGCCGCCCTGGTTGAAAAATATAAGGAAACTCCGATCACCGGCAAGTCCTACAACGATGACGAAGAGGAGATCTTGCTGGGCAACGCCCGGTGGAATTTCCCGACGCCAGACCTGACCAAAACCGCCGAACAGGATATGGAGCGGTTCCCCCTGCGCGAGATCGTCACCGCGTTCTGGGACAACCGTTCGAGCGATCTGCGCGATGCGGACGGATTGGAACTCATCCGCGCCCAGTCGATCGCTACCGAGCCGGGATTCCTCCACGCGTTCGTGCATCTCAAGTCGGCGCCGCAATGGATCACCAAGCAGGTCGGCGAGGTGCATGCGGAGCGTGACACGAAGAAAGAAGACAAGTACGAGGACCGCTCGTACGCGATAAACGGCTTCATCGCCTGGTTGTTGCGACACGCGCCCCCGGTCGAATCGGTTTTGGCTGACCATCTCCTGCGCTCTGCCGAAGCCACGCTTTCGGTGCTCGCCGATCATGCGCCGGACAAAGGAGAAAAAGACTGGCGGCTCGACGGCCGCTACACGATCTGGCTGACGGCGGCGCGGCATTCGCTCGTGCAACTCCCCGGCGCGTGGAACGAGGAAGCGACGAAGCGTCTGCTCCGGTGCGTCCTCTGGACGTACAAACCGAGCAAACAATCGAACCGATCGGCGGCGTCGATAGAAGAGGTGGCGACCGCGTTCCGGCTCGGCATGATCGGCGAACATGACCTGTACCGCGCGCTCCTTCCGGAGCCGCCTCCGCGGAAAGAAAACGAGTATTACTATGAGCCGTCGTTCGGCGAACTCGGTCAGCTTTCCGGGCGCAAGGCCCCGCTGTTCGATACGACACCGGGACTGCGCGAGATCGTGGACAACACGAGGCGCCGTGTTCTGGAAGTCGAACTGCGCCGGGGTGATACCGAAACCGCCGCATCCCGTCCCGCGCTTGCCCTGCGATATGCCGGCGGCATGGACGTTCTGCTGAAGACCGTCGCCGCGATGGGCAAGGAGACGTTCGCGCGGGGCTACTCCTACTACGGGCAGTCGAACCGCTCCAACGTGTTCAGCCACCTGATCCGCGCGACGTTCCCCGGTGCGACCGACACCTTCGAGACGTTCGCGGGGGCGGTCAAGGAAGCGAAATTACCGGAAAAACGGTTGGTCGAGGTTGCGGTGTACGCGCCGCAGTGGGCGAAACACATCACCCACACCTTGGGCTGGGACGGACTCAGCGACGCGATCTGGTGGTTCCACGCGCATACCAAGGGCAACGACTGGAGCGTGAACGACGAACTGAAGGAAACTTGGACGGCGGAGATCGCGGATAAAACGCCGCTCGCCGCGAGCGATCTGACCGAAGGCGCGGTGGATGTCGCCTGGTTCAACCGTGTGTACCAGACTCTCGGCGAGACGCGCTGGAAAATGCTGGACGACGCGGCGAAGTACGCGTCATCGGCGGGCGGTCACAAGCGGGCGCAACTGTTCGCGGACGCCATGCGCGGCCGGATCGCCCGTGCCGAGCTGCTGGCGCGCATCGAGGACAAACGCAACCAGGACAGTCTGCGGGCGCTAGGTCTCCTGCCTTTCGCGGACGACACCGAGGATAAGGAAGCCGATCTGCTTCTGCGCTACAAGGCTATGCAGGAGTTTCTGCGGACGTCGAAGCAGTTCGGGGCGCAACGGCAGGAGTCGGAAAAGCTGGCGACGCGCATCGGCATGGAGAATCTGGCGCGGACAGCCGGGTACGCCGACCCGATCCGCCTGACGTGGGCGATGGAAGCGGCTGCCGTGGCGGACCTTCGGGACGGCGCGGTGACCGCGACGGTCGGTGAGACCAGCGTATCGCTCTCGATAAACGGGCTCGGTCTGCCGGAGATCGCGATAGTCAAGAACGGCAAGACGCTCGCCAACATCCCGCCCGCCGTGAAGAAGGACCCGGACGTCGCGACGCTGACGGCCCGCAAAACGGAGATCACGCGGCAGGTTTCCCGGATGCGCGAGTCGCTGGAGAACGCCATGTGCCGCGGCGACAAGTTCTCAGGCAAGGAGTTGGGCGAGCTGTTGGAACATCCCGTGTTGCGTCCCCTGCTCCGAAGCCTGGTATTCATCGAGGCGGAAGGACGCGAGGCGGTATCGGGCTACCCGATCGGCGAGAACCAGTTAGAGGATTGCGACGGCGCGGTATTCACCGTGTCGCCGGAAACCGCGCTCCGCATCGCACACCCGTACGACTTGCTCCATACCGGCAAGTGGGACCGGTGGCAGAAGGACTGTTTCCTACGGGAGCGGATCCAACCGTTCAAGCAGGCATTCCGCGAACTCTACGTTCTCACCGAATCCGAAACCACGGACGGCACGAAATCCCAGAGGTACACGGGGCATCAGGTCAACCCGAAACAAGCCCTCGCGCTTTTCAACAAGCGCGGCTGGATCGGCGGCGGCGAGTACGATTACGACGGCGAAGGGCCGCGTAAAACGTACCATGAGGATGGGTACACCGTGTCGGTGAACTTCATGGGCTACACCATGGGACCCGCCGACGTGGAAGGCTCGACCCTGGAGGAGATTCGGTTCACGAAGAAAGGGGATTGGAAGTACGTCGAACTGAAGACCGTCCCGCCGCGCGTGTTTTCGGAGGCGATGCGCGATCTGGACCTCGTGGTTTCGGTGGCGCACGTCGGCGGGGTAGACCCGGAAGCGTCGCAAAGCACGACCGAAATGCGCGCCGCCCTGCTACGCGAGATGATGAGCTTACTGAAAATCGAGAACGTGCGCCTCGAAAAGACGCACGCCCTGATCGACGGAAAACTGGCGACGTACAGCGTCCACCTCGGGTCCGCGGTGGTTCACCGGCAACCGGGCGGCTATCTGTGCATCGTTCCGGTACACAGCCAGCATCGCGGGCGAATCTTCCTGCCGTTCGTGGACAGCGACCCGCGTACGGCGGAGGTGATGTCGAAAGTCATCACGCTGGCGAAAGACAGCGAGATCAAGGACCCGACCATCCTGGAACAGATCCTCGCGGTGCGATAACCGAATCAAGGACCGCGACAGGTAGCCATTTCCCCGTAACGGATTTGGCTACCTGTCACGGTCCGAGGCAATCTGTTCCCACGGCGGTGTATGAGTTCGTGGCGCAAGATCGGTATTCAGAGATGCAGGTGAATCGTCCGTTCGAAAGTGCTTGCTTGTGTTTGAAATTATAGATTGCCGGTATAATAAGAGCGTCATGAACCGCCGACTATTCACTATTGCTATTATTTCTTGCTTATCCTCAA
>JACMMA010000296.1 GCA_014379275.1 Armatimonadota bacterium
AAGATGAGGTTGCCCGCCGATTCTCCCGGTAGACCGCTCAAGGTTTGTGGCAACACACGCCGTAGAGAGATGACCACGCAAGAACAGAACCCGGCTTACAGACCCGCTTCTTACCTATAGGGGCCAGGCATCAGTGTCGTGGCGCGCGGAATCGGATTTACCCGCTTCGCCGCTCGATAGCAATCCCCTGGCCCCTGGTATCTGACACCCATGCTAACCGTTCGCGTCGTTTTGTTCGGACACCTGAAAGACGTTTTCCCGCGGGGGGAGGCGAGCCTTTCTTTGCCGGATGGCGCGACGACGACAGATGCGGCGGACGCTCTGGCAGCGCAAGACACCCGCCTCTCCGACCTTCTGGTGAAAACCCGCGTCGCCGTGCGTGAGGAGTTCGCGGATGCCGACACGGTTCTTCGGGACGGCGACGAGGTCGCATTTCTTCCCCCGATGAGCGGCGGGTAGCGAACTTTTACTCATCAAATTCTGTCTATTAACCACTACCCAACATGGTTCTTCTTTCTTCACAACCTTTAGATGCGCAGCTAGCCATTGACGGCGTTCTGACGGATTCCGATGGGGCTTACGTGCTGTTCGTCGGCGTGACACGTAATCATGCGCGGGGCCGTCACGTCACTGGTCTGGAATACGACGCTTACAAGCCGCTCGCGGAATCACAGATGGCGAAGATCGTCGCCACCGTACGCGAGCGATGGGGGCTCGCCTCGGCGATTCTGCATCGCACCGGCTATGTCGCCGTTGGCGAGCCGTCGGTAGTGATCTGTGTCGCCTCCGCGCACCGTGCGGAAGCGTTCGCTGCCTGCCAGTGGGCGATTGACACCCTGAAAGCCGATGTTCCGATCTGGAAAAAGGAACACGCCTCCGACGGCACGTTCTGGATCGAAGGAGACGCGAGCATTCCCGCACAGGACGAAACGCCGTGATTTTCGTCGACACAATTCCCGAGCCATTCCGTGTTCCGTTGCAAGAAGTTTCCATCCGTAAGATGTGGGCGAGCGACATCGAAACGGTCGCCAAGCTACAACGGGAATCCTTCAGCAAAGTCGAAACGTGGAGCCCGCAATCCTATGTCACCGAACTCGCGAACAAGTCGGCGGCGTATTTAGTCGCCGTCTATCAGGAACGCGTGGTCGGTTTCGGCGGCATTTGGACCGTGATGGACGAGGTCCACATCACGATACTGGGGGTGTCACTGGCGTACCGGGGGAACAAAATCGGCGACCTACTGCTTTCCGAACTTCTCATTGCTTCGTGGGGTATGGGCGCGACGCGGGCGACACTTGAGGTGCGTGAGACGAATGATGCGGCGCAAAAACTGTACGAGAAATACGGATTTGTTCACGTCGCCATCCGCAAGGCGTACTACAGCGATAACGGTGAGAACGCCGACATCCTTTGGATCAACGACATGCTCGCCCCGGAGTGGCGCGATCTTTTCGAACGCAACCGCGCCGCGCTCGGACGGTGAAGGCACCGGGGGTAGGACATCCTCGACGTCTGCCTGCCATAAAATCAGGTTCGAGCGGGTAAACCCTCTTCGTGCCGCACCCAAACAAAATTTTTACGCAGGCGTTGCGGTGAAGGAGACAATCCCAAATGTTTAACGGTAATCGAATTGTCACCGGTCTTTTCGCCGGAACAGCAGTATTGATCGCGGCATCAGCGGCGAACGCACAGGCACCCTCCGCGATGGACAAGCAGTTCATGGTCAAATTGTGTCAGGGCAATCACGCGGAGGTCGCGGCGGGTAAGATCGCGCTGAAGAACTCGCAGGATGCGAAGGTACGCGGCGTCGCGCAAACCATTATCACCGAGCACACCGCCAACGACGCGAAACTGCATACTCTCGCCGAGAAATACAGCGTGCGGTTGCCGAACCAGCCCGACGCTAAACACAAGGCGATGGCGAAGAAACTCGCCGTGACGCGCGGCAAAGCGTTCGATAACGCCTACATTTCCGGTCAGATGAAGGACCACGGCAACACCATCAGCCTCCTCCGGATGGAAATGGAGAAGGGCAGAAACTCCGAAGTACGATCCTTCGCCACGGAAACTCTCGGCGGGGTTCTCGCCCACAACGACACGATACATAGCGTCGCCGGTACTTCCGCGAACAAAATGATGTCGAAAATGAAGGCGGGCAATAACATGAGCGGGATGAGTTCCGCCGGATCGTCGTCGAAGCCGATGAGCAAAATGAACAAGATGGACGGATCGAAGATGAATGGCTCGATGGGGACACCGAAACCCGCGACGGGTGGTTCCTTCACGCCCGCACCGCGCACGTCCCCGATCCCGTCCGCGTCCCCTGCACCGGGAATCAACTGACCTTTGGCGATATGTCGACAGCGAACGGTCCCGCCTTGATGCGTACTTTTGCGCGTCAAGGCGGGATCGGCCGATCTTCGCCCGTTCTATTTCTTCATTAAGGGCGGTCGTCCCGCGCCGTTGTGTTGACCGATGTTTTTTTCGTCCTGCGCCGCCTTGGTGCTTTCGCCGTGGTGCTGGTCGGCATGCTCGCCGGGCAGATTCGTTTGCGCCAGCTGCTCTTTCAGCGTCTGCCCCTCAATAGAATCTTTGCGGTGCTCGTGCGCCGACATGACCGGGTCGAGCGGCTTCTCGCGGCTATCTTCACGTGTGCTCATTCGTTGTCTCCTTCAGGTATTCCCCCGCGGTGGGGGTTAATACCGGTACACGAAGTGTTTACCCGCACATAGCTTTGCTAACACCCGACATTCAACCGGCGTCCACGTAAGATTGCATCCACGACGGGATCGGGGAATGTCGCTCTTGTTCCACGACTACCGTGGTGCCATTCGCGCCGGTGAGCAGGTACACACGGTCGGCTGTTTTCAACATCATCCAGAACCCGTGTCCCAGCGTTCCCGCGGTGGTGAAACCCTTCTCAAGTGTCGCCCGGTGCAGGGAATCTTCGTTGATGCCGGCTCCCGTATCGCGCACCCAGACCTGCACGATGCCGCGCTTTACGTCCAGGTATACGCTCCCGGTGCCGCCACCCGCGTGGACCACGGCGTTCATCGCGGCTTCCCCGACCGCCGTTACCAGGTCGCTCTCCCGGTCCGGCGGCAAAGACGCCTCGTTACACGCCGCCCCGGTCTGGCGGCGCAACACGCGGATCGTCATTCGGTCGAGAGCAACCGGTTCGTACGCCGGTTGCCGGGTTATCGGGATGGGTAACTCATCCACCGATTCGCATAAGCGTAGGCGGCCTTCGCTCATCGAGGAGAGCATTTCGCGCAAAAATTTGCGCTGCCGATCGGCGGCTTCCTCAATGCGTCGCAAAAGTCCGTCGCGTTGCGCTTCCATTTGCTTGCGCTCGGAAACATCGCGCACGCTCAAAATGACGAGTTTTATCTCGCCTCGCTCGTCGCGCGCCGGGCTACCGCTATACGACGCCCACCACTCCGTCCCCGTATCGGTGCGACGCACACGGCACTCGTATTCCGTGAACGTTTCGCCGCCCAGAACGCGGGAAAGCGGCCATCTTTCGGGAGGGATCTTGTCCCCGTTTTGGGTGAACAGGGAAAATGTGTCCGCATATTCGCGCAGATGGCGGCGGGCTTGATCGTTGGAGGAGAACTCATGTAAGGCGAGTCCCGCGGGGTTCATCATCAAAATATCGCCCGACATATCGGCGACGACGATGCCATCCGTCGTGGATTCGAGGACTGCCGACAGTTGCGCCAGTGTTCTTATCTGCTCTTCCTCGGCTTCGCGCTCCTCGGTGATATCGGTATGGGTTCCGACCCATTCCCGTACCTCACCCGATTCTTCCAGAATCGGAACCCCGCGAATCGAAAATAGCCGCCAAATACCGTCGTAGCGACGGACACGGTGCTCGAACTCGAACGGAGTCCGGGTGCGCACCGATTCGTCCCAAGCGTCGATCGTCGCCTGGGCGTCCTCCGAATGAACCGCGTCTGCCCAACCATAGCCGGAGTACTCCGCTTCCGTTTGTCCGGTGAGCGCAGACCACCCCGGTTGCTCCCCGAGCATCTTGCCGTCCGGGGTGTTTGTCCAGACCACTTGAGACGAGGCGTTGATCAGGGCGCGATACCGTTGTTCGGAGTTTTGCAGCGAGATCAGGACACGTTTTTCGTCGGAAACATCGCGGCTGAACCCTATGACACGCACCGCATCGCCCTGTTTGTTCCGCAGTATCTTTCCCTTAGAAGCGAAATGGCGGAACGTATCGGAGTCGGGCATCATGATCCGGTATTCGTTGCTGTAGGTGTCACCGCCGGACCGGACCGCGGCGTCGAAGCGTGACTGCGCGGGAACACGATCGTCGGGATGAAGAATTTTCTGCCAGGCATCTACTCCGACCACACCTGCCATCTGCGGACGTTCGATCATGCGAGCGGTTTGCTCAGACCAGAACTCGGTCCCCGTAGTCACATCCAGTTCCCACATGCCCAGGTTGGCCGCCTCGATAGCAAGACGGAGCCGCGTCTCCGAATCCGCGGCGCGTGCCTCATTTTCCTGGGAGGAGACCTGTGTGGGTCGCATCACTTCGATGTTGGTTGAGGTAACGATCCAGCGCACCGTTTCGCCGGTGGCAGGATCTTTTTGGGCGAAGCCATGCATGCGAAACCGGCAGTATGCCCCGCTTTTGCCGCGCAGTCGCAACTCGCAGGAAAGCTCCGTCCTCCCCCGCGCCAGGAGGTCTGTCCAATCATTACTGATTGCCTCGCGGTCATCGGGGTGAACCGCGCCCCATACGTTTGTTGGCGATTCCGGATCGAGCCCTGTGTAGTCGTACCACGCGCGGTTGTAAAACACCGCTTGCCCGCTTTCGTCCGTTACCCAGATGATTTCCGGCAGAGAATCGGCGAATGCCTGGAAGTCGAGCGGTGCCAGGGAGGCGACCGCGGTCGCATCGCTGGAGAACGAAGATGGGATGCTATTTTTGGTGGTAAGGGTGTCCGTCATGGGTACCGCAGGCAAATACGTCGTGCGATTGTGTTCTGGTAAGTGGATTGACTGACGTCAATTCAACCGCCATTCGACGTTCGTCTCCTTTTATTTTTTACAACCAACATCAACTCGCTTGTCGGCGAAACAAAAACTATTTCGTCGTGCCGATAAATCTCACCATGAGAATGCAGGCGTCATCCGTCAACTTTCCTCTACTCCACGCTTTCACATCCGACAGGCATCGCCGCGCCAGAGCTTGGGGGGCAATGTCTGCGGTTTCCCGTAGCGCCGCTTCTATAGATTGCGCCATGCCATCAAACTCCCAGAATTGGCGTTCCCGGTTGCGCGCCTCGGTAATCCCGTCCGTAGTTAGTGTAAGCCAGTCGCCTGAGTTTAACGTGAACAGTTCTGGCTCATACTCTGTCTCTATCATTGCCCCCGAAACCAGACCGTAAACGGGCAGTTGCTCGACGCGATTCGTCTGCATCCTGTAGATGAGGGGTGTTTCCATGCCCGCGAGCGCACAGGTCCCCTGTCCGGTCACCGTATCGAGTAGCGCAACCGCCACCGCGACGAATCGCTCATTTATACCGTCGCCCTGTTCACGCTGAGCGCAGAGAAAACGGTTCAACAAAGTCAGGGATCGTGCCACGTCCATAGTTTCATACATGTATGCCCGTAACGCATACTTGACCTCGGCGGTAAAACTTGCCGCGCTCAATCCTTTTCCGGTCACGTCGCCCACGACAAAACAAACTTTGTTGTCCCAAAACGAGAAGGCATCATAGAAGTCGCCGCCGATCTGCGCTTCATCCCGTGCCGCCTCGTATAACGTACCCAGTTCCACGCCGGAAAATGCGTCTTCCGGAGGGGTTAGCAGTAAAGATTGTAGCAATGTTTGTGCGATACGTGTTTGCTTCGTATTCGAAGCAGCGAGCGAGGATTCCGCGCGAATCCGCTCCGAAACATCTAACACTTGTGACAGAACGGAAACCATATCGCCGGAGTCGTTTTTCACCGCCGTGTTGTACCATTCGCAGTGAATCGTGTCGCCCCCCTTGGTGAAGTTACGACATCGAACCACGCCGAAGCCCGTTTCCATCATCCGACGGGTCGTCTCCTCGACACGGGGGAAATCGTCCGGATGCAAGTGATTCCAATCCGCACTGGAAACGCCGAGCATTTCCGCCGCGGTGTAGCCAAAAATCTGCTCCGCCTGATTGCTCCACTGGCAGATCCGCCAGTTGTCATCCCACTCGATCACGCCGAGCGGCGAGTGAGACACATGAAATGACAACCGCTTCAGGGCATCGGTCAGGGCGATTTCGCCTTGCTTCCGCTCCGTGATGTCGATGTTAATTCCGGTGACATGTAAGGCTCGACCGGTTTCGTTGTCGCGGTGGATGCGCCCGCGCCCGTGTAGCCAGCGCTGGGTGCCGTCCGGTTGCACGATGCGGAACTCCTCGTCGTATCGGGTGCGCTCGGCATCCGCCAGTACGCCTTTCATGAATGCGGTGACCCGTTCACGGTCGTCGGGATGAACGAACTCCGTGAACCGCTCGAAGTCGCCCGCAAAATCATCGGCGAGACCGAACAGGCGGCGTTGCTCCGGTGACCAGGACCCTCTGTTCGCGACGAGGTCCCAATCCCAGACGCCGATGCGGGCGGCGTGGAAAGCCAGCCCACGCTCCTCGGCTTCCTTATCCATGAGGGCGCGGTTCCGGCGCAGGTCCTCCTGTGCCATTTTCAAGTCATGAATATCTGTCGCGGAGCCGAACCAGTGAGTCACTGCACCGTGCTCGTTTCGCTCCGGAACGCACCGCCCTAGATGCCAACGATAGGTTCCGTCTTGACGTCTCAGCCGGTATTCCAGTTCCCATTCGAGCCCCGTCTCGATCGCGGCGGTGCGGGAACGGGAATAGTCGGGCAGATCATCAGGATGGATCACGGAAGTGAGCGAAGGGGATTGGATCTCGCGCAGGGAAAGGCCCGTGTAGTCCAGGAAGCGTTTGTTGACGAACACAATACCGCCATTGCCCGCCGAAGCCCACAAAACCTGTTGCACGGTGTCGACTTGCGCCCGCAAAAGCCGTCCCAAATCGCTCGTGTCGCTTGGTGTAGTCATTGCTTTGTCAAACATATCTGATACCTTGCCCACAGAATTTCCGGACACGAAGACGATACGTGGTGACGAAATACGGAATTTCTTCCGATATGAAATAAAGAAACACCTGGCTGACTCTCATTGGTCAGCAACGGATTGAGGCAGGTGGGAAAAGGAGCCGTGAAACGCTTCGTGGCAAAACGCGATACAATATCCAGTATACCGATTTCCCGAACCGTCCGCCTGTATCCGCATCATGTTCTTTGCTCAACTACCACCGGTCTTGAACGCTCTTGCGACACCACTTCTGGACTTTCTGAGGCGGGACCCAGCGACCGCGCTTTTAGTGACGATGAGTGCTTTCGTGTGTCTGTTCTTCGGAACGGTATTTTTGCTCGTACGAACGATGCAGATGAGTGGTCGTCAGGCGAGACTTTTGCGGGGTACCGACGGCAAAGACGTACAGCGGATGCTGATCGAACATGTCGGCACCATGGAACAGCTCGCCACACGGGTGGAGCGGGCGGCACACTACGGCGAGTCCAACGCGGCCAGTCTGCAAAACTGCTTACAAAAGGTCGGCGTGGTGCGCTTCGATGCGTTCGCGGATCTTGGCGGACGGCAGTCATTCTCGATAGCGATTCTGGACGCGGACGAAAACGGCGTCGTGTTGACCGGACTTTCCGCGCGACACGAAACACGCATGTATGCAAAGCCGGTGGAACATGGCCTGAGCATCGCCTCTGTGCCGCTCACTCCGGAAGAAGAGGCGGCGGTGGACGCGGCGCGGGCGGGCGGTCCGGGAACGGATGTCGTCGGTGCGGCGAACTCCGGGGAGCCGCTTCCGGGCACCATGCGTGACAAGCTAACACAAGTCGCCGTTTCGGCGGGAGTCATGCCACCACGCCCCGTCCCGCTTCACTCCAATGACCGGTTTAGCGCGGCGTTGCGAAATGGAAATTGAAGGGAATTAGGAAGGTGCCGGGTATCGTGTGTTAGGGGGGAGCGCGCTCCCCCCTAACACACGATACCCGGCACCCAACACGAATGTTCTGGAAACGAGCGACAACCCCGGTCCCGGACGGCGGCACAACAACGATGCCCGCTCGCACGGATGGCGGCGCGGCAGACGCTCTGTCTACGCCTGCCCGTTCGTCTGCCGGGTCGGGCTTCGGAACCAGCGAGGAACGTTTACTCATCGAGCGGAGCCGCAAAGGAGAGTTGGACGCGTTCGATAAACTGGTGCGGCAGTATGAGAAGAGTGTCTTCAATACGGCTTATCGGCTTTCCGGGTCCTACGAAGATGCCTCCGACATCGCGCAAGAGGCGTTCGTACGGGCATGGAACAATCTGCGCTCCTTCCGCGGCGACGCGCAGTTTTCTACCTGGCTGTACCGAATCGTCACGAACGTGTTCTTGGACGACCGGAAGAAAAAACGCGCCCGCCCCCACCGCTCGCTCGATGACGAACTTGCCTTAGACGAATCGTCCGTGGAACGGCAGTACGCCGATACCTCCCCTGGTCCTGTCGAGATCGCTGAGGGCGATGAGCGTAAGAAACTCCTCGAAAACGCGATCGCCACTCTTCCGGAAGCCCAGCGAGCGATGGTAGTGCTGTATCACTCCCAGCGATTATCCTACGAGGAGATTGCCGAAATTACAGGGCAACCGATGGGGACGGTGAAGTCACGTTTGAATCGCGCCCGGCTCGCCCTGCGCGAGCGCCTCAGCCCTGTTGCGGAACTTTTCGACGGCGCAACTCGTCCCAAAGAGCAGGAGTAGAGTGTTGGTAATTGGGTTTAGGTTGAGGGGGGAAGACTGCGTCGCTATAGCCGCTCCCGTCTGGAACACCGAACACCGAATACCCGGCACCTAACAAAATATGGAAACCAGCCGATTCCGTGACAACCTGTCCGACTATATAGAAAATCGCCTTCCCGCGGGAGCCAGGGGCGAGGTGGATGCGCACCTCGCCGCGTCGCCCGAGGCGCAATCCGATCTTGCTGATCTCAAGGAGGTATGGCAGGGATTGGATAGTTGGGCGAAAACACCCGACGCCGAGCCGCCGATGTTCTTCCGCGACAATGTACTGTCTGCCGTGGAGCGAACGGGTACCCGCCGTGGCTATTGGAACGGGGAAAGCCGCGCGAAGTCGTCGGTTTGGGAGCGGTTGTTCCCGAATGCGGGTCGGCTCGTTTTCGCGGCGGGTGTCGGCGGCGTGGTCGCGGTCGCCGGATTTCTTGTCGCGACGGACGCCCTCAATCCTGTCACTCCCGCACAGTTGGCGAGTGTGGGGACGCCGCTTTCACGGGTAGCGAGCGGTTTAGTTTTGCCGTATGCCGGTCAGGTCGTCGAGAACGACACCGCCGATGTCGCGCCGCGTCTGGTAATCTCGACGGGGCGGACCCTTACGCCCGACGCACACACGGTTTGTGATTTCACCTTCTGGCTGGAGAACGCCCCGCAGGGGTCGGCGCGCTTCACCGTGGTCGGCGAAAGTACGGTGCCCGGCGTCGCTTCATCCGCCAACAAAACATTCAACTACGCCGGGATCTCGGGCAGTGCCGCACAAACGTTGCGGGTCCCTTTCGACGCGCAGAAACCGTCCGCACTGACTTTAAAAGTACGGTGGACCGCCATCGGTTCCGCACACGAGCGGTATCTTTTCGTGCCGACCAGTTCCACTGCCATCACGGAAAGCGCCAGTTTCGTGCCACCGCCGCCGTTCACGACGTCAGAGATGCCGCTCCTCGACGCTCTTCAGCAGGTAGCGACGGTAACCAGTACTCCCATCACACTAGAAGACGCGCCCGGAACCGACGCACTTCGCGTCCGTGTTTCGGCGGATGGCAAAGAAAGCGTCTCGGTCGCGCTCCGGCGCAGCCTGTCGCCGCTGGGTCTCCGGGTATCACGGTCTCCGGCAGGTATCTTGATCACGAAGCAGTAGGACTCTCGTTCCACAGGGACGGCTGGGAAATGAATTTACCAGCCGTCCCTTCGTATCAATTGCAACTCCGCGCCATTCGTCATTTTCGCTAGCGGCACCCCGAAGTGGCACTCCCGCATGCCCGCTCAGGGGAGAAACGGCAGTCCTGTTTTCCACACTGTCCGCAATTCAGAACGTGCCTCGGCAACACGAAAGTCCGCGTCTGTAGCACCGGGATTCACGCCGGCGCGTGTTTCGATCGCGTACTGCCTGCACCGTGCTCTGATCCGTTTCGAAAGGGAATAGCGGCTCGACATCGCCCCGGTTATTTGTTCCGCCCCGCCGCTTTTCGGACCCGCGCGATCTGCTCCTCGTTCACCGCCTTTTCGAACGACCGGAAGCCGCCCAGTTTGAATCCGTGCTTCGTTGCGAGACGTTGCGTTTCTTCCGCCTGTGCGACCGACACCGTTTTCCCGAGCGTGAACGATTCGTAGCGTCCGTCCAACGCGAGCATCATCGTTTCCGACATACAGGCATACGCCGTTTTCGGCGGAAAGCCGAATTCGAACCCGAACGTCACGTCACCGGGGACTGAGACGACGCCACCCTCGATAACCAGGACATCGTCGCGCTCTCTGGCGACGCGCACCGAAACATCGCGCGGACGTGCCACATCGCAAACCACCGCGCCCCGTTTCAGGTGCTCCGGCAGGATCACGGCGTCTACCGCGGACGTAACCGTGACGATCACGTCCGCGTCGCGTAAACCCATGGTCACGTCACCGCTCACAGAAACCGCGCAACCGGGCGACAGCTCGCGGATCGTTGTAGCGACCGGCTCTAGCTTCGCAAAATCGCGCCCGATCAAGACCATCGCTTTGGCATCGCGGGCTAACAGGGTCGCGCAGGTTTGCCCGATGGAGCCGGCGGCACCCACCACGGCGACCGTGGATTCTTCCAGCGGCATTCCCATCAGGTCTGCGCCGCGCTTCGCTCCCTCGACCGCCGTCGCTACCGTGTACGAATTGCCGGTCGTGACCGCGATGGGCAGACGCTTGGCGATTGTGATGCCTCCGTCCCCCGCGACCGATGTCAGTGCTCCCAGACCGATGATCTTCGCGCCAAGATCCGCGGCGATCTCGCCGCACTGCACCAGCCGGTTATACACCTCTTCGTGCGGTAGTCCGACCAACTGTTTCGGGGTGAGCGGGCAACCGATGAACCACCCCTCCGCCTCTTCCCCGGTCGAAGAGCGGATCCCGGTGATATGCGAGACCATTTTTGGCTTGATACGCCGTGCGGCCTCCTCGACCATAAAATCGGGCAAATACTTGACGAAGGGGTACTTGCGGGAAATATCCCGCTTCGGCTCCATCGGATGGATAATAAAAGCGAATTGTTGCATATTTTAAAGAGACCTCGCCCCCACCCTCTCTCCAGTATGGAGAGGGGGTTGGAGGCGAGGTCACAACTCCTCCACATTGGGTGCCCAGGAAAGCCGCGCCAGCATTTCCTGGTAGCCGTTTTCCGTAAGCGGTTTGCCGCCGTTCAGCGCGACGAACACGCCTTCGAGCACGTTTGTTCCTGGCGAGCGCCCGCCGAATCGCGGCGTTGATGTGACCAGAAGGCGCACCCCGCGCTGCTTCAACTCCGCTCTGTCAACCGGCGTCGTTGTATTCGTAATGACCGTCTTCCCCGCGAGAGGTTCCCCGACTGCGTCCGGCAGATAGCGGCGGATCAGCAGAAAGTCCCCGGCGATCACGTCCGCCCACCGGTACCACTCGCCCCACTTCGGGGTCGTTGTGGTTTGCGAGTCGCCGGTAGGATACAGCAGTTTGAACGGTAACTGTGTCAACAGTGGGAGCAAAGTCCGTGCCGCGAATCGGTGTGCCTTCCATGTTTTGATCGGCAGGTTGATGCCGAGACTGAACATCATATCGCCGAACACCACCGGGCCGCCTTGCGCGACCAGGGCTTCGCTCATTCCGAACCGATCCACGCCACAGACCATCAGCGTTTTCAACTGCGCGAAGTTTACCCGCTTTTCGTCCGCCAGAACCCGAATCGTTTCGCGCTCCAGCGTGTTCTTCAAACCACTCCCGTCCACGATCGGCGACTTTGTCACACCCTCGATCAATTTCCGGGCGTCTTTGAACTCGTACTGCTTTCCATCCGACCAGACATACCGGTCAATTCCCCCCAGGCACAGCGCATCCGCCTTTCCGTCCCACTCACGCAAAAGCGCGTTATACTTCGCGTAATCGCCGTCAGTGCCGACGCGGCGCAAGGTGAACGGTTCCCCCAGAAAGGTCGCTTCTTCCTCGAAATCGCGGCTTGCCGAACCGAGCGATACGGAGACGACCTGTTTCAACGGACCTGTACCGGAATCGCCGTGGTTCTCGGCAACAGGATCCGTACTTCCGCGGGCGTCGCGTAGCCCGGCTCGTCGTAGGTCACATTCACCGAAGCGGCGGCGCAGCCCCAGCACAGGGCGTCTACCATATCGCCCCCGTTTTCCGTTAAACGTGTCGTCATCGCCCCGACCAGGGCCTGCCCGCCGCCGGTCGGATTGAAATGCGATACGACTGGGGCATGGACACGGGTCGCCCCGTTCTCACTGACGAGAATCGCGCCGTCCTCGCCCAGAGTCACGACAATATGGGCGATCTCATGTGCGGCTCGCAGGTCATTCGCCGCCCGCACTATCGCCGAATCATGGATCAGACTGCGCTCCAGATATTTTTGCAACGACTTGTGGCTAACGCGGAGCAAGAACACCCCCCCAACTTTCAGGCCCGTCGCGAGCGATAAACCTTTCAGATCAGCGACCGCTGGGACATGCGCGTCTTTGGCATCGGTTATTGCCGCGGTGAGTAACCCCGAGTCATCATCGCCGGTCACAATGACATAGGATGCACTCGCCAGATGGCGACCGAGTGAAGCCAGTAACTTTGTGCTCTCGCCGTCCGTGACAGCGGGCGCATTTTCCGGGATCAGCGTCACTACCCCGGTTTCCCGGTCGAGCAGGAGAAAACTGCCGCGCGTTTCACTGACAGTGCGCGTGAGGACATGCGGGATATCCTGTTTGTCCAGGGCGTCCGCCAGTAGTTCGCCGATCCGTCCGCCGGCGAAGCCGACTACGAGTGCTTCGCCGCCCAACAAGCGGACCACGGAAGCGCAGCGCAGACCCGGACCGCCTGCGAACGTGGAAACGCGGACGGGCTTTTGTGGTTCGCCCGAAACGAATCGCTCTGTCATGGCGACACGCTCCAGTGCCGGAAACGGGGCGAAAACAAGAATCATTTCAACTGCCAGTGTAACCGCCGTCAGGACAGGCGTCAAGTTGCGTGAAGAATCACAAAAAAATCACATCAGTTTTTGTAGGATGGGTATACTGCCTTCTGATGTCTGCTGGGTGATGGATTTAGCGGGACAGACACGCCGAGGCAAGGACGTAAGCGGCGAGGAAGTGCGTTGCGAATAAAATCGCAGTTATAAGGAATAAAGAATGAACAAACAAAGCTTTTGGGGCGGTCGGTCTGCTCGTATGGTCGGTTCCTTCGCGCTGGCGTCGCTGGTGCTGGGTCAGCTGCCGCTGGGCGCGCTCTTCAGCGCGCCCGCGCTCGGGCAGGCCGCGCCCGGCTACCCCGACACCGGCGGCGGTGACGAGGACTCCGGCGACTTCCTCGGGATCAACGGGCTTTCCAACCGCGACGTCGCCCAGGCCGGCGTGATCGGCCTCGCGATCTTCGGCATCGTGACCGCGATCCGCGGCGGGGCCGGGGACGCGGCGGCGA
>JACMMA010000297.1 GCA_014379275.1 Armatimonadota bacterium
CACGGCGACGCCGCATCCCGATTGGCGTTTGTCCAGAGTTCCTGGAAGGAAGTGATTATTTCGATCTGCCGCTCAGCGATGAATAAGTGACGTAGCGGCTTCCAGAGCACGAATGCTTCCGCCATTTGTTGTGGACCCGCATACGCGGCCCAGGGAGAAAGATACGCCCACTCGACACGTGCGGTGGCTACCTGCGCGTCGGGACCGAACCAATCATCGTCCAGTATCAATGTCCCGTATCCATAGAAAGGGAACGTAACGCAGGCGTGTGACCAATCCAGGAACACGGGAGATTTTTTCGCCGGATTCCATCGCAGATTGCCCACATGCAGATCGCCGTGCTCCAAACAGTCCGGTAGCCCCAACGCGTCAAGTTGCCTTAACGCCGTGTCGAATCGGGGCGACAACGTGTCGAGGCGGTTCCATTCGTCGTCTGTCAAGCCGGCGGGCGATCCCCTCAGCGCGGATTGCAGACGCCCGGAAAATTTCGAAACACGACCACGGACCGTGGCGACCCGCAAATCAACGCACCCGTTTTCGAGTAACAATCCGATGCGTCCGGTCGACTCAGACTGGAGGGAGGCGTACCGATGAACGATCTCAGTCCAGGTAGACAGTGCGGTGTGACTACCGACTGACTCGCCACCGACATCCGCCGTCAGTAGTTCCGAGGAGTTGTCGTGTCTGTTTTCGTTCGCGCCAGCACTCAGAACCGATGGCAGTTGATCCGGGTGTCGCTCGCTCAGCAGCTTCGTCAGGCGCGCTTCATGACGAAAGGGTGGTGAGACAGTTTTCAGATACACGGAACCGGTACCTGTATCCGCTCGCAAAACAGCGGCGGTATACGCACTGCGAAGCTGCTCGATAGGCAGGGTGGAGGTTCTTTGTCCGTCGTTCAGCAAGCGGTGAAAGCGGGCTTTCGCCTGGGCAATCCAGCCTTCGTGCCACCAGGGAAGAAGAGTGGTTTGCCCATCCCCCCCGACATCGCGTAGCCACGCGAGAAGCAGTTCCCCCTGAATCGGCGTCGAAAAATGGAGCGCGGCTAATTCATCCACCGCGAACCAACGAGAGCCGATGCTGTAGGTCGCTACGCGCTCTCGCAAAGGTTCCAGGACATAGAGATTAAGTGGGTATCCGGCATTCGGCAACCGGACGGCGTAGCGCGTTCTTATCCCCGGAAGTCCGAACTGTTTTTGCAAAGCGTCATTCGCAACCGCAATATCGGTGTTATACGCTTCCGTCACCGGACAGAATTCGGGCAACTGCCACCGATCCGCGCTAGCCCCTTCGCCCGGCACTAACAGGATAGAGCGGTGCCCGTTTTGTAGGGCGCATAAAATGACTTGATACCGCTCCATCATTTTCCTCCTCGAGACTACAGCGCGATTGTCATTACCGCCGCCGAGTTCGCGTCCCATTCCAGGCGGACTTGCTCCGGGGTATTCCCCTCGGTTTCCACCAGCACCAGCACATTCTCGCCGACCTTCAGCCACGGTTCCGGGGCATAATACACTTCCTGCGGTCCGACCGGCTGCCAGTACCGACCGAGGTTGCATCCGTTAAGCCACAGAATCCCCTTCCCCATACCGTCGAGGCGGATCATGAGCGGCGTCGCCGTATCCACCGGGGAGTCCAGCAGGAATGTCGAGCGGTACCAGCGG
>JACMMA010000298.1 GCA_014379275.1 Armatimonadota bacterium
AGGTTTTGAACGAGGCATCTTTCCGAAACCGTGGGAGCGAGGCGAAGACACGGACGAAAGTTTCCTGGCGCACATCGTCCGCGTCATCGGCGCAGTGCAGGATGCGATGAGCGAGGCGAAACACGGCGATTTCGTGCCGCTGGAAAAGTGTTTCCATCGCGCCTGTATCACCGCTCTGCGCCAGATGCACCAGATGATTATCGCTGGCGGACGCCGCGCCGACTTCCGCCGCCTTTCCGGTGTCGGTGAAGGAAATGGTTTCCGCTGTGATTGCTTGTGGCACGCTGATCTGCCCCACCTTTCGCAAGAATGCCGTTGTCATCGTGTTCGTTTGTGTTCCCTTGTCTTTTAGACGCCAGAACCACGAACAACCTTACAGGGCGAAACGGGAAAAGCGGGAAAAAGTTACGGCACAAAAAAACGGTGGAAACGTCGTAACACGTTCCCACCGTTCCTGCGCGAAGTAAGATTCTTTACTTTTTAACGCGGGGGCGACGCGCGTCGTCGGAATTATCCTGCGTGGTTCGGTCCGGTTCCGCGGCATCCTCTCCATACATCTGTGCGAACTTCACCGCGTCGAACTCGCCGTTCTCGTTGGTGAAGTCTTCGTTGATGCCGAGCATACGGCGAACCGCATCCTCGCGCATGAACGCCGGCATTTCGTCGGTAGGAACGCTGGCTTCTTCCTCCGGTGTCGCTTCCGGGGCGTTCAATACGTTTTCATCGTAGTCGAAGAAATGGATCACCTGGTCGAAAAGATCCACGCGCGACCGGCACACTTCCGAGGCCGCCGAACGTTTGCGTGTCAGCGAGCGCAGTGTGTCCTTATGCTGGGTTATCGCCGCCTGTAAGCGTTCGATTTCGGCGTTCATGCTCGCCGACGTTTCGTCCACTTCGTGTCCCAGGGACTCGACGTAGCGTTCCAGCGTCTCTTTCTTGCGGGCGGCATCGGTCACGATATCCTGCGGGGTTGCTCCCACCGCTTTGCCGATGGCGGAGAGAGTCGTATTCACCGTGACGCGTTTAGTGCGCAGGGCGAGGTCGCGGGGGAGCGACTGCAGCATATTCATCGCCTGCTCTGCCGAGAAGGGGGTGGTGGGCAACTCGTACTGTTGGAAAATGCGGACGAAATCCACGTCACCGTCGTCGGATACCGCGTCGGCAAGAGAGGCGAGGACGGGGGCGGGCGTATCCGGCTCGGTGAACGCTTCCGGTGTCTCGGGTGTAGCCGGTGCGCCGATGTCCTTCAGAAAGGTATCCAGTTCCGCCTCGGCGTAGGTGCCCAAAGCAGCCGACGTCGTCTCCGGCGTGGGCATCGGTTCGGCCTGTTTGACAGGCGGCGTTTCCACACGCGCGATTTCAATAAAATTTGCCGCGACGACATCGCGCAGTTTCTTTGCTAAACCCACGGTATACCTCTCGCTTCCGCGGCCACCAATGGGGATACTTATCGGGTGACGTTGCGGCTATCGGTGCTTCCGGCGACCCGGATGCTCGTTTACAAACAGTGACGTTACAGACGGTTGCCGACGATCCTATCTTATGTCGGTTCGCAGGGGGCATTCTCCTCAGGTATTTGTACGGGGAAAATGAACAAAGATTCTACGTTCCACCTGTCTGTCGGCGAAACCTATCATCTACCGTAGCATACCGCAGGTTAGGGCGATATAGCAAGAGCGATACCCCGCTCCTCGGACGAATCTCTCCTGACTTTCGCCGGCTTGTGCTGGGGACAAGTCAGGAGAGATTCGTCCGACAGGCGCACACTTAAAAGGCGGTGTGTAGTTGCGGGCGCGCGCACGCGTGGATATACTAGACGGTTGGAGAAAACCGTTCATGCGACTGCGGCAAGTCTTGCTTGCAAAAATACACCATGCCACCGTGACCGAAGCGGATGTAAACTACGTCGGATCGATCACTATAGATCAAGACCTGATGGACAAGGTAGGGATGGTGCCCGGTGAATTAGTTCACGTCTGGAACGGTACCAACGGCGAGCGCCTCGAAACCTACACAATAGCCGGAGAGCGTGGCTCACACATCATTCAGATGAACGGACCGGCGGCACTGCGTTGCCGTATCGGCGATAAGATAATCATCGCATCGTTTCTGTTTACGGATGAGCCGGAGGCAGTCACGCCCAAGGTCGCCCTTGTGGACGATGAAAACCGCTTCGCGGGATATGCCTAGCATCCGCCCGGTGGAATTATTTAAACAAAACTTCGCGTAATGCGGATTGTCAAGATATTCAGGACAGACGCGCAGGAACGCGTTTGCCTCTGTCGGCGGACTCGAACCCCGGCACCGGTACCAAGATTTGGAACAGTTGAAAACCCACCACCCTGAAGAACCCGCCCCGGCGCCGTATGAGCCCACGAACCTTTCCGGGACAAGCCCTTTCACTTTACGGGATGTCGCCGCGATTCTGCGCCGACGCGCCGCACTGGCACTCCTCACATTCGCGGTGACCGTCGGTGCCGCGCTTTTCGTCACCTCCCGGATGACGAAAACGTACGAAGCGACCACGAAACTGTTGCTCGACAACGCACCCAGCACCTCCATGCCAGGCAGCATGCTTGATATCGTCATGAACAACAATGCCTCGTCGTCGGGCGAGGTCCAGATCGCCAAAATCAAGTCGCGTGCTTTTTTGTCGGAAGTGATCCGTAAATCTAAACTCGGTCCGGAAGCGTCCCCCGATGATTTGCAAAACCGCCTGTCGGTGTCTCTGACAGGGGGCGACAAGATCATGGTCATAACCGCGACCATGAAAAATGATCCGGTGATGACCGCCCGGGTCGCCAATGTCACCGCCGAAGTGTACAAAGAGTACGTAAAGAACGAAGCCGAGCGCAATGTTGAGCGGTCTAGCCAGCGGTTGACCCGTGCGGCGGCCAAGGCGGAAGAAAAGAAGAACGAAGCGAACCGTGAATTGCAGGCGTTCATGGCGAAACGCGGCGTGTCGGACCCGACTTCGTTTTACATCAACCAATCCAAACGGACCGTGGAGATCCAGAACACGCTACGGGACGCGGAGCGAGATCTACCGTCAATACGGAACAACATCGACCTGTTCGCACGGCAGGTCCGTACGATTTCGCCAACGATCACTACCGCTACAAGTCTGAGTCGCAACGCACAGATCGAATATTTTCAGGATCAGATCGTCCTCTTCCGGAATGAGCGGCGGTTGACTCTGCAGAATTTTGGCGATCAAAGCCCCGAAATTTTCGAGATCGATGGAAAAATAGCGTCGGCACAAGTCGCCCTCAAGTCATTGAAAAGCAATCCGTTTCGGCCTGGCGGGGTCGGATTTTCTCGCAACCCGGACTGGGCGACTGCGTACTCCAACTTTCTCGGTGCGAAAAAGGATTTCGAACAGTCGGAAGTGAGAATTGGTGCCTTCCGCAAGCAACTGGCGGAACTCAAAGCCGAACAGTCTCAGCTCGCCCCGGAGCGCGTCCAGTATGAGGAATTGAAGCTACGCGTTGACGTCACCTCCGAAGCCTATGCCAAGGCAAACATCGCGCTAATTCAGATGCCCATCAACCAGATCACCAGCGAGCAGAGCATCGATACTCTGGAGAAAGCGCGCGTGCCGACCGCCCCCATCAGTCCCAAGCCGCTCCTGAACACGATCATGGCGGTGGTCGCCGGCCTGGTTCTCGGGTTTGCCGTCGCTTTGGTCGCGGAGTATTTCTCGCCCGCGTCGAAACCGGGTGGGAGCGGATTGCTGGAACCGTCTTTGCCGCAGCTACCTGCGCGCCCCGTTTTCGCCGGAAATCTTCCGAGCATCGCCGGAGTGCCGCTTCTGGCGCGAGTCTCTTTATCCGGTGGTCGCGCCCTGCCGTCCCATATCGGTAGCGGTCTCCCGATGACCGGGGCGGACGCGGCTACCGAGGACGCGTTCCGCGAAATCGGCTATCTGTTGTCGCACCCCGCCGACGCCGGCGCGACGCGGGTTCCGGTGGTACTGATGGCGGGCACCCGGACCGATGAAACAACCGCGTCCGTCGCCGCGTATTTAACCGCGACACTCGTGCGTGACGGTGTGCGTGTCACGCTGGTGGATGGCGATCGCATAGAGCCGCGTCTCCATCAAGTGTTCGGCAAAGCGGATGCGCCCGGCGTCACCGATATTCTCGCCGGACGGATCACGGTGGGCGAGGCGCTACACGTCGGCGCCGGAGGGACGCTACGCTTTCTGGCGGCAGGGGCGAAATCCGATCCCACGCCGCTCACCGAAGACGCGTTGCGCGATCTGTACAACGAACTGGGTCGGGCTACGGACACGGATCTGGTGCTGATCAGCGGTCCCTCGGTCTGGTCCGCACGCATGGTTTCCCCGATGGAGCGGGCCGCGGACGGCGTGGTGCTGGTCGCTTCCGATGCGCAGGTCGCTCCCGAGGAGTCCGTAGCCCGCGCGCGTCGGATTCTGACCAACGGCTATCAACCACGCCTTTTAGGCGTTATCGTCGGCGAGGAGACGGACAAAGAGCCTTCCGCACTCGCCGCCAAACCGGACACGAACTGAGGAGAATGCCTTCATGAGACACAACGCCACATTTTGGGGAGTCGCCCTTCTGCTTGCCCTGCCTACCCTCGCGTCGGCACAGGTCAGCGCGCCGCTCGGCGGTAGCGACGGAACGCCACCCGCCCCGGTCGCTGCCTCCCCTTCGGACGTGACAACCTCGTCACCGATCACCGCCGACATTTCCACCTACCGACTAGACACCGGGGATTCGGTCCTGGTTAATATCGAGCGGCATAGCGATGTTTCCCGGACCGTATCGCTCCTCGCCGACGCCACCGTGCTTTTGCCCCGGATGGACAAAGCAATCGCCGCGCGTGGCATGACCTGCGCCGAACTCGCCGAAGCGGTGCGAAAATCACTCAACAACCCCCGCGCATTCGTGCTGAAGCCGGGGCAGGTGACCGTCTCGCTCGTATCGCAACGGGTCCGCCGCGTTTTCGTGCGCGGCAATGCCGTGCGCGGCGCCGACTATGACCTAAAGAACGACTGGCGCGTCACCGAACTGGTGGCACTGATCGGCACCATCCCGCAAACCGACCGGGTACGCCTGCTGGTCACAAACCCCCGCCGTCCGGCACCGATCACGGTTGATCTCGCCGCCGCGCTGGGAAGTGAGTCCAGTCCCGCCAACGTGGCACTGATGGAGGGCGACACCCTTGTCTTCGAAGGACCACGCACCAAATACCTTTTCGTCAAAGGCGAAGGACCGCGCGGACGGCAGGAGATCGACGAGCGGTATACGCTCAAGCAAGCACTCGTGCAGCTCAGCGTGACCCATAATAATTCGACCGGCGAACTGCGCAAGGCGAAGCTGTATCGCCACACAGACCCGAAAGATATAACGTCGCCCACCGTGGAAGAGAAGATCGATCTTGTCGAAGTGCTAACCAACCCGGCGGTGGACCACGATCTGAAAGACAACGACACGCTGGAGATTCCGCTGTCGCTACGCCAATACAGCGTCTGGGGCGAACTGGGCGGACCGCGTAAACGGACGCTGCCCGAGGACCGAAAAACCTACCTGCATGATGTCATGAGCGATTCCGGCTCGACAACCGCGGGGCAAGCGAAAATCGGTTCGATAACCATCCTGCGTAATGGGGAGCAAGGCAGATCCGAAGTGTCCCAGTACGACTATGGGAAGTTCCTCAAAACCGGAAAGCCGGAATACAACCCGGAGATCCAGCCGAACGACATCGTTTTCGTCCCGAACGTCAAACGGGCCGACCCCGTCAACACCATCTTTACAGGATTCGGCTTGTATAATCTATTCAAGAGCTTTGTACCGGGGCTGCCGTAAACGATGAGTGCTGAGGTAGCCGTTTCCGCCGAGGATGTTTCCAAACGCTTCGTTCTGCGAAAAAACCGTGCCGGAGACCTGCGCGAGCTTTTCACCGGGCTATTGCGCAGGGGGGACAAAACATCCGGCGCGGACGATGCGTTTTACGCGCTACGGGATGTCGGCTTTTCGATCCACCAAGGCGAGACCGTGGGGATCGTCGGGCATAACGGCTCGGGCAAATCAACGCTCCTGAAGATGCTGACCGGCATCCTCAAGCCGGACACCGGGCACGTACGTACCCGCGGTCGGATCGGCGCGCTGATCGAAGTCGGGGCAGGCTTCCATCCGGACCTTTCCGGGCGCGAGAATGTGTATCTGAACGGCTCGATCATGGGCCTATCGCGTCGGGACCTGCAAAGAAAGTTCGACGCCATCGTCGCGTTTGCGGGGCTGGAACGGTTCATCGATACGCCGGTCAAGCGGTATTCGTCGGGAATGTATATGCGCCTCGGCTTCGCGATCGCCACGCACATCGATCCGGAAATCCTGTTGATTGACGAAGTATTGGCGGTCGGCGACACGCAGTTCCAGAACAAATGCGTCAAGCATCTACAGGAGTTCGCCGCCAGCGGCGGCACCGTGATCTTCGTTTCCCACGCGATGGAGCAGGTCGCCGGTCTGTGCGAACGCTGCCTTTGGCTGGACCGCGGGCAACTCCTGCATGACGGACCGACCACGGACGCGATCGATAAATACATGGCGGTAGTCGCCGAGCGCGAGGACGAGGAGTTCAAGCGCACACATCCCGAAGAGTGGGAAGCCCGGGAGGCGGAGAAACGCGCCGTACGGATAAAGGAACAGGCCAAACGTGACGCCGAAGAGGCATTCCATCGCGAGACCGAGCGGATCCTGACCGAGGAGCGACAGCTCAAAAAAGAGCGGGAAATAGTGCGCCTCGTCGACCCGTCCGCCTGCCGTATTCTACAGGCGCGACTACTGGACCAGAGTGGTGATGTCGTCTCCAGAGTGCACGTACTCGAACCGTCCAAGGTCGAGATAGCGTATCGGTTTGGTCGGGCATTGACCGCCCCTGTCTTCTGCCTTGAAGTGCTAGACGCGGCGAACAATCTCATGTTTGCGACGAATACCTATCTCCATGGCGTGACCGCGGATTCTTTCGGGCGTGAAGGGCTTCTTTCTATGCACGTCCCGTCTATGTCACTTAATGAGGGGGCATATTCTATCCGATTGCAACTATTCGGGGACGCGGGAGACGGTGACTTCGGAAGTCGGAATGCTTACGAGGATCGCGTCGAGGAAGCCGTTTCATTCCGAGTAGACGGTGGGCGATTCGGCGGGCATGGCATCATCTACCTACCCGTGACATGGGAGGTATCCGCGACCACGGAGAAGAACAATGCGGCGTCTGAGGCGGCGACTTTAGCGAGTCCTGCGCCGCTCGACCACTAACACTTATCATGCTTTCACAAACAGAAAATACCCCGGCTAGGGCAAAGCTTTTCCAGCCACTGGACCACCCTATCCTGCTCGCGCGCCCGGAGCGCGTGTCCGATTTTTCCGTCTGGCGCGGTCACATCCCGTTCGCCATGCTCCTTATCGAACTTCTGCGGCCGGGCGTCCTCGTCGAACTGGGGACGCATTACGGCGACTCCTACTCGGCGTTCTGCCAGGCGGTAGACGCTCTTCGAACCGGCACCCGATGTTTCGCGGTGGATACGTGGCAAGGGGATGACCAGGCTGGATTCTACGACGATGAGATCTTCAACGACTTGCGAGCCTACCATGACCCCCGGTACGCGGATTTTTCCCAGATGGTGCGGGCAACCTTTGACGATGCGGCGTCCCGCTTCGCGGATGGCTCGATCGACCTACTGCATATTGACGGCTTGCATACCTACGAAGCGGTGAAGCATGACTACGAAACATATCGTCCGAAGTTGAACGCTCAAACCGCCGTGGTGCTATTGCATGACACCGCCGTGACCGAAGGCGACTTCGGGGTGCACCGACTTTGGGACGAGCTTCGCGCCCAAACGAACGCCGCGTCGTTCGCGTTCACGCACGCGGGGGGATTAGGAGTGCTGGTACTGGGCGAAGCGTCTCGCGAGAAACTGCGGTTTCTGACCGATGCTGATCCAGACGATGCGGACCGGCTCCGGCTTTTCTTTGAGCGGCTCGCCGAACCAGCGATTTTGGCGAAAGGGTTGGAGCCGACACGGCGTGAACTTGCTAACGCTGAGGAGCATCTCGCCCTGACTCGCGCGGAGCTGGAGCGTCTCCGCGAGGCACTCGCACTCATAGAAAATGACCGCGAGGCTTTACGCGCCCATGCCGGGCGGCTGGAAATGCACCGCGACCAGCTCGAAGAAGCCTTGCGAGCGGAAACAGAAGCCTTGCGGGTGGCAACGGAGGCGCTGATCAGTGTCGAGCAACGCCCCTTAAATCGCCTGCACCGAACCCTGACCGGGGGCGCGAAATCCGGTGGCTAATGCCGCCGCGAGCCCACGCGTCAGCGTCGTGATTCCGACCTACCGGCATCGCGATTTCGTGATGGCAACGCTGGAATCGGTGTGGGCGCAAACGTTCACCGATTACGAAGTGATCGTGGTCAACGACGGTTCGCCGGACGATACCGACGCACTCTTGACGCCGGCCGCGGACGCCGGACGCATCCGCTATATCGTCCAGCCGAATGGGGGACAGGCTAACGCACGAAACCGCGGGTTGCGCGAA
Source organism: Armatimonadota bacterium (assembly GCA_014379275.1). Classification (GTDB taxonomy): domain Bacteria; phylum Armatimonadota; class Armatimonadia; order Armatimonadales; family Armatimonadaceae; genus JACMIU01. Next base: position 8,571 of record JACMMA010000298.1, read on the forward strand.
GCACGGGGCGAGTTTATTGCTTTGCTGGACGACGATGACCTGTGGGTGATCGACAAACTACAAGTGCAGGTAGATGCGCTCGATGCGAACCCCAACGTCGCGGTCGTCTACGGACGCGCCGCCCCGATAGATAATGCCGGTTACGATACGATCCCGCTCGGTGAGAACGGGGAGCCGCTTGTTTTACCCTGGGAAACACCGACCGGAAATGTGTACGAATCGTTCGCCCGGCAAAACTGGATATTGTCGCCCGGTCAGTGCCTGATACGCCGATCGGCATTGGACGCGTTGCCCGACCCCGCCCCGTTCGATCCCGACCCGGTGTTACGTGGATGCGACGACTGGGACTTGTGGTTACGGCTCGCGCAGGATCACCCGTTTTCATTTCAAGACCGGGTCGCGCTCCGCTATCGCTTTCATGCCGGTAACGCTTCCCATGATGTTTTGCAAATGCACCGTAGTACGCTCGGCGTGTTCCGGAAACACCGGAAACGGGTAGCTTCCGGGCGCCACGCCAGACTGTGGGCGGACGCATTCCGCAAAGGGAAGGAATGGTCGGCGCACGATTTGCTGAGCCGATCCCAGATGCTTTATATTCAGAGCGGGCGGGAATGTGATCCCGCCCCGGCGAATACTGCGCTACGACTGCTCCGGTTCCTGGCGCGGTCACAGCCCTCGTATTGTTTGCGTCCGGCGTATCTGGCACGAGTCGCACGCCTACTTCGCAATGCCGTGCGATTTCGCCTGCGACCGAAAATATCTGCCCTCAGGGATACATCGTGAAAATGGTGCCGAAAGTTTCCGTAATTGTTCCGAACTATAATCATGCCCGCTATTTACCGGAGCGCATAAAAAGCATTCTGGGGCAGACGTATGCGGATTACGAGTTGCTTCTTTTGGACGACTGCTCCACGGACGATAGCCGTGACGTGATCCAAACCCTCGCCGCGACCGATGGGCGTATTCGCACCGTTTTCAACACGGCGAACAGCGGGAGTGGCTACCGGCAGTGGGACAGGGGAGTGCGTGAAACAACAGGGCAGTATATCTGGATCGCGGAATCCGACGATGCGGCGGAACCGGAACTGCTGGAATCCCTGGTCGCGCGGCTGGACGCGCACAAAGAGGTGGGAATCGCGTACTGCCAGTCGCGCCGCCTGAACGAGAATAGCGAAACGATTGGCTCTATGCTCGAATGGACGTCCGATCTGGGCACCGACCGGTGGGAGCGCGATTTTGTGGCGAATGGGACAGAGGAATGCCGCCGGTATCTGTGTCAGAAGAACACGATTCCGAACGCGAGCGGTGTGGTATTTCGGCGGGACATTTTTGAGGAGATCGGGGGCGTAAGTGGCGATTTTAAGTTGTGTGCGGATTGGCATCTCTGGGCGCGGATGCTGACGAAAAGTAACCTGTCATTCGTCGCCCGCCCACTCAACCAGTTTCGACTGGAGCAGGGGTCGGTGACGCAAAACCGCAAAAAGGACGGCACGATTGCGCTCGAGAGTTACCGCGTAGCGTGGGCTATCCAACAGCTCACGGGGGTCGCCCCCGAATCATTGGAACTAAGCCGGGAGAAAATGTATTACGTCTGGACGTATCCGCAACGTAAAGGGGACGCCGTTGTCACGATCGACTTAAACTGGCGTATCTATCGGGAGGCACGGCGTTTCGACCCCTCTGTACATGTGCGGTTACTACGCGACATCAGGCAGAGCGCCCGCGAGCGGGTACGTTCCGCCTTAGGCAGAAAAAACCGTGCGGGGGATGCGGCATTATGAACGTCCCGGCGATCAACCTGGGGGCGAAACCCCGGGTCGTTTTCATCTCCACCATGCACGGCAACGGCTGGGGAGGCAGTGAGGAGTTGTGGGGGCGAACTGCCGAGCGGTTGATTAAAGGAAACCGCGCACAGGTGCTCGCGCATCTCAGTTATTTCCCGGAGCCCGTGCGACAGCGTGAGGAGTTACGAGCGATTGGCTGTGCCATTGAGACGGGGCATCCCAACCGCTTGCGGCACCTGGTAAGCAGACGCGTAGTAACCGCATTGGGTATGGGCAGAAAGCCGTATCTGGTGCGCGCGCGCCCGGATCTCGTCGTTATTTCTCAGGGAGCGCACTTCGACGGTGCGGCGTGGATGATCGAGTGCGCCGACCGCAAGATCCCGTACGCGGCGGTCTCGCATTGTTTCGTCGAGGGTCACCCCTTTGCCGATACACACACCGATCCCCTGCGCCGCGGTTACGAAGAGTCCCTACGCAGTTACTTCGTTTCCGAGGCGAACCTGCGCGATACACGGCGGCAGATAGCCACACCGCTCGCGCAGGGAAGAGTGGTCCGCAACCCGTGTAACGTCCCGTTCACCGCCGCACCCGAGTGGCCCGAACCGAAAGACGGCGTCTTCCGGATCGCTACAGTGGCGCGTCTGGATACCGTCGTCAAAGGACATGATATCCTGATGGAAGTCCTCAACTCCCCGAAATGGAAGGCGCGCCCTCTCCATGTCAGCCTTTATGGGAAGGGTACGAACGAAAACAGTTTGAAGCGGCTCAAGGCGATGTATGGCTTGGACAACGTGACGTTCATGGGAACCACAAACGACGTGGAGGGCATCTGGCGCGATCACCATGCTCTCGTGTTGACATCGCGCTGGGAAGGTCTTCCGCTTGCCGTCGTCGAGGCGATGCTTTGCGG
>JACMMA010000299.1 GCA_014379275.1 Armatimonadota bacterium
ATCGAGCGTCTTCCCTTCCCGCTGGCGTCCGTGGCGGCGGCGGGCGCGACGGCGCTTGCCGAGGCATCGAGCAAAGACGAGTCATGGCGGTGGCGAATCTTCTCCACCGGAACCACGGTCGGCCTGATCTTCGGAGCGTTTTATATCGCAATCCCGGTCTTTACCGGGACCGTTTTCGGAACCGCGATTACGCTGATTCCGATTCCGTTCGCCGACTTCATGAAGTCAACCGAACAGTTCATGCCCGCCGCGCCGGTCAACCTTTCGGGTGACCTGGGCAAAGTGCTCATCGGGTTCGTGTTGCCGTGGTCTCTGGTCATCGGGACCACTATCTCCAGCATCGTATGTCAGTGGATCGGAAACCCGATCCTTTACAACGCGGGACTTCTCCCGAAGTGGCATCCAGGCATGGAGAGTATCAGCACGCGAATCGCCACCAACTTCGACTTCTGGATGTCGGCGGGTATCGGTATTCAAATCGCTATCGCTATTCTCGGTATCTACATGGTTGTCAAGGCGACCGTGGACGCGGCACGCGGTAAGAACAAGGACGGGCGCGGCGCGTGGAACGTGGTCCCGAAGGGTCGGGGCGATACCCCGGCAACCGTAAAATGGGCAGCAATGGTATGGTTCGGCGCGACGATCGCGTATATCGCGACCACGCACTGGCTACTGCCGACATTCCCGCTCTGGCTTCTGGTAGTTTACGGCCTGGTGTGGACGCCGATTAACTCGTTCATCGCGGCCCGGATGTTCGGGCTGACGTCGCAGGGAGTCAACTTCCCGTTCCTGAAAGAACTGACGATCATGAAGTCGGGTTACCAGGGAGTGGACGTGTGGTTCGCCCCACTCCCGCTCCACGACTACGGCCACTTCGCGCAGTCCTTCCGCGAGGTCGAACTCACCAAAACCAAGTTCACCAGCATCATCAAAGCAGAACTCTTGATGTTTCCGCTCATCCTGATCGGTGGTTTATTGTACTGGCAGTTCATCTGGCATACGTCGCCGATCCCGTCCGCACAGTATCCGTTCGCGCAAAAATTGTGGCCGATCGCGGCGACAAACCAGGCGATTTTCAACCAGATCAACAAGCCCGACGGAGCGACATTCGTACTCAGTGCGTTCAAACCGGCGGTGATCGCCGGGGGGGGTATCGCGGCACTCGCCTTGTACGGCATCATGTTTGTAGCGAAGGCACCTGTCCTTGCGTTCTACGGGGCGGCGGGCGGGGCGAATGCGTTCCCCGGCGATACGATCCCGATGTTGTTCGGGGCGGCTTTGTCCAAGTTCTACTTCGAGAAACGATTCGGTACCCAGAAGTGGCGGGATTATGCGCCCGTTCTGTTGGCAGGGTTCGCGTGCGGCACCGGTCTGGTCTCGATGGCGGCTATCGCGCTCGCGCTAATCTCCAAGGCGGTGCAGCCATTGCCGTTCTGACCTCACCCGCTACTGCCCCCCTTTCTCCTCAGAACGAGAGAGGGGGCAGAAAGTTGATCGGGTGGCAGGGCTATACGATGCGTGTCCCGGACGATTGGGACTTGACCGGCTATTCCGGGACGCAGGAAACCGGATACTTCCGGGCAGACGACGGGGAGAACCTTTCGGTAGAAATCAAATGGGCGACGGAGAAGCAGCCGGTTTCACTGCTTCCCTGGGCGGGACGATCGCCGGTACGGGTGCCGAATGTGGAGGTTCGGCGGGAATCGTATTTTCGATTGCTTCGGGAATCCGGGAAAAAGAAGAAGATCGCGGTCACGACAAAGGACGCCGACCCGCCGAAAGGCGTCCTGCGTGATCACGACGAACGCACCGCCGCCGGGTTTACATGGAGCGGCGACAAGCGCGGCATCGGCGCGGTCTGGTACTGCGCATACTGCCACCGGGTGACCATCGCGCAGGTAACCGGGGATATTTCTGGAAAAGGGGGGATCATCGGTGCGGCGGACATGGTTATCGGCTCGCTCGGGTGTCACGATTTTGAACCGGGAAAGCGCGTTTGGGCGATCTATGATCTTCGAACGGAAATACCGTCCGATTTCGCGCTGACTGCGGCGCAACTGATGAACGTGTATCTGCGTTTGTCTTTCGCCAGAAGCACGACCCGACTTTCGGTGGAACAGTGGGCGGTGGCAAATGTGGCACGGAAAGAAGCGTATTTGGACGATTGGGTAGCCGCCAATGCCAAGGGGGAACTAACCGAGGCACGATACACCGTATCCGAAACAGAAGTGAGCGGAAAAGCGGCAGTGGCATACAACGGCGGCCCTGGATTCGGTCAACCGATGCTGGACGTTATCCGCGATATAACGCGTTTTCATAAGCCCGCGACCCGTTTCTCAGGACTCGCCTGGGAAGACGAGGCGGCGAACAAGATTTATCTAGTCCAATCGCGGCGACCGAAAAGCGAACCCGACCCAGTTCCCGTTGTCGCAGCGCAAACCGGATTCGGAGATTGAACCGCCAGGACGCCAGGGACGCGGAGACCGGAAAGGGTGTAAAGACTCTTCTCTTACCTTGGCGAACTCGGCGTTTTGGCGGTTAAAAAATACGATGTTACAA
>JACMMA010000300.1 GCA_014379275.1 Armatimonadota bacterium
CTGGACCGGTGCAAGCCGGTATCGGTTTGTCAAGGATTACTACCCGGACGAGTACGAACGACTGAAGCGGTATGTCGCGGCAGGTCGCTGGATACCGACCGGGTCGGCGTGGGACGAGAGTGACGCGATAGTTCCGTCGCCTGAGTCGATCATTCGCAGCGTGCTGTATACCAATCGATGGTTCCAAAAAGAGTTCGGCAAGACCAGCAACCAATATATGATGCCGGATACTTTCGGCTTCCCGGCTTCCCTGCCCTCGATTCTGGCGCACTGCGGCTTAAAAGGGTTCTCGACCAAGAAGCTCACCTACGGTGCGGGGTCGGCGGTCGGCATACCGTTCCATGTCGGACGGTGGGTCGGTCCGGATGGGGGGTCGGTGATCGCGGCACTGAATCCCGGCGACTATCGCACCCGAATAACGGAAGACCTTACCCGGAGTGAATCGTGGTTCGCCCGGTTGCGGGAGAACGGAAAATCATCCGGTGTCTTTGCCGACTACATGTACCACGGCAATGGCGACCTAGGTGGTTCGCCGGGGGCGGAATCGGCAAGCTGGCTGGAGCGAAGCCTGGCGGGGGACGGACCGGTTCAGGTTCGTGCCGGGAGTGCCGATGATATGTTCACCGATATCACTCCCGGACAGGCGACCGGACTTCCGGAATACCGGGGGGATCTGCTCCTCATTCAGCACTCGGCAGGCTCCATCAACTCCGGCGCGGCGATGAAACGGTGGAACCACCGCAACGAACACCTCGCGGACGCCGCCGAACGCGCCGCCGTGACCGCAAACCTCGTCGCCGGAAGTCCGTATCCCGCCGAACGGTTGACGGAGGGTTGGCTCCGTTTCATCGGCGGCCAGATGCACGATATCTTGCCGGGCACCTCGATCCCTGCCGCATATGCACTCGCCTGGAACGATCAGGTGATCGCGCTCAACCAGTTCGCCGATGTCGCCGCGCACGGAGTCAGCCAGGTAGCACGGAAGATGGACACGCAAGTAAAAGGCGTTCCGCTGGTTGTTTACAACCCGCTTTCGGCCGGACGTGAGGATGTAGTCACTGCCGAGGTTGTTTTCCCCGGCGCGGCTCCCGCAACGATTCAAGTCTTCGGACCGGATGGGGAAGCGGTCCCGACACAGACGCAGAATCGGAAAGCAAACCGCGCCACCGTACTGTTTCTGGCGAGTATTCCCGCCGTAGGTTTCGCCGTGTTCGACGTACGCGGCACGGCGAAACCCGCCGTGCCGGTTCGTTCCTTACTTCAGGTCACGACATCGGGAATGGAAAACGCCCGATATCGGTTACGCCTCGACGCGAACGGCGACATCACGAGCCTTTATGACAAAGAAGCAAGCCGTGAAATGTTGTCTGCGCCGATACGTCTCGCTTTCTTGCATGAAAAACCGAAGCAACACCCCGCGTGGAACATGGATTGGGAAGACCGTCAGAAACCGCCGGTCGGTCATGTGGACGGTCCGATCAAGGTGACAATTCAGGAAAACGGTCCGGTGCGGGTCGCTCTGCGGATCGAGCGGTCGGCACGCGGTTCTGCGTTTCGACAGACAGTCCGGCTTTCCGCTGGCACCGCCGGAAACCGCGTGGAGTTCGTCACCGATGTAGATTGGCGAACCGCCGAAAGTAGCCTTAAGGCGGTCTTCCCGCTTACCGTCTCCCATCCCGAAGCGACCTATAATCTCGGCGTCGGTACGGTGCGACGGGGAAACAACGGCCCCAAAAAATACGAGGTGCCCGCTCAGGAGTGGTTTGACCTGACGGAAAAGGACGGCAGTTACGGCATCTCGGTGCTGAACGAAGCCAAATACGGCTCCGATAAACCCGACGATAATACGTTACGCCTGACACTTCTGTATACGCCCGGCGTCCGCGACCGCTTCCAACATCAGGGGACGCAGGATTGGGGGCACCACGAGACTCTTTATGCGTTGCAGGGTCATAACGGCGACTGGCGTGCCGCTCGCACGGCGGATCAGGCGGCGCGCTTAAATCAACCGCCCCTTGTTTTCCAGGCTTCCACGCACGGCGGAGCGCACGGTCGTACTTTCTCGCTCCTCACGCTGAACACTCCGGGCGTCACGGTCGCCGCGCTCAAGAAAGCGGAGGATTCCCAGGAAGTGATCGTGCGTCTTTTTGAACGGGATGGGAGACCGGCTACGAACGTCCGGCTGCGAATGGCAACCCCGATTATCGGTGTCCGTGAGGTGAACGGTCAGGAGCAGGAAGTAGTCCCGGACGGTAAAGTGGGGATCCGGGAGGGGGCGTTGGTTTTTGATATGAAGCCGTATCGCCCCCGCGCGTTCGCACTCACACTGAAGAAGCCCCCGGTTCCCCCTGCCCCGGACCGACAGAACGTCATGCTATCGTTGCCGTTCGATGTGCGCGCGACCAGTTCCGCCAAGGGGAAAGTGGACGGAGCGTTCGACGCACAAGGGCGTTCGTATCCCGGAGAACGGCTGCCGGCGATACTGGAGTCCGGGGGCGTGACATTCCGACTGGGTTCTTCCGGCGCGACAGCGGTAGCGTGCGCGGGACAAAAGATCGCAATTCCCAAAACAGCATCGCCCGGCGATCGCTATCTGTACTTTTTAGCCGCCGCCGAGACCGATACGGCGCTGACGCACTGTTTCGTGGACGGGGGAGGGCGATCCGCGCCGGTCCCGTTAACGATTCAACGCTGGGACGGCTATGTCGGTCAGTGGGATACCCGTCTTTGGAAGGGCGAGGTGCCCGAGAAGGACGCCGTATGGAACAACGAATATGCCGGACTGACCCCAGGCTATATCAAACGACAGCCTATCGCTTGGTACTCGGATCACTTACGTCTAAAAAACGGCGGGAACGATCCGTATCGTTTTTGTTATCTGTTTCGCTACGCCGTGCCCCTCCCGAAAGGTACGCGGTTTATTGTCCTTCCCGCGGATGTGCGAATCCGCATCTTCGCTACGACGATCTCGGGTCAGCCCACTGACATGCGGTCCGCGTACCCCCTGTATGATGTTCTTCCTTCGGAGTAGGTGGCTCGTGAGCACCCTCAACTATCGGTGTTGCTTCACACTGTGTTTCAGTCGAACGGTAGAAGCGGTGGCGGCAATACCCTTCCCGCATTCCGACATGCCGCGAAGTAGTCGCTCACTTCCCCGTCGTCGGTAGCGACTGACACGAGCGGGAACGAAGCTGGCGAAAGGCAGATCGGCGGTGCGGGTAACGCTAGCGCTGCGATAAGTGCCTGCAAGATTTCGGACTCGACCGGTGTCGCCACATGCAACCGCGCGGCGTAGGGTGCGAGTGGCAGAGTCTGCGGCACTAATACTTCGAGCGACGGATATTTGCCCGCCTCGTATGCCGCCCAGACCGCCGTTTTCTCGTCCGCGTCACGCACCGGCACGAAATCATCCCGGTGCGCCCAACGCTTCGTGTTGAACTTTAGCAGAGCGACGCCGGGAAGCGCGAGCGTTACCTCCCGGTGAAACGATAGCAGGACATGGGCATATCCTTTTTCTTGCTTGTCACGCAGCAGCGGCGTTTGTGGCACCGGCGACAGATGAACGAAGTCCGCGAGGCCCAGTTTCGTTTTGCGCCGGATCGCCGACGGGCGGGGACGGATCGGATGACCACCCCGCGCGAGTTCAGCCGCCGAGAGTAGCGCTCCCGTTTGCAGGAGATACGGCACATGAGAAAGCGGGGTCGTATGCCATAGGAAGGTGTGTGCCTGCGATCTCATCAATCCGCCTCTTCGCCGATAGGATACATTGCTTCGGACTGCGGTAGATTCAGCAGAAAGGAGTTGTAAACAAAGGTAAGCCCGATACTCAGGACAACCGCGGCCACACCCAGACCGACATTGATAAATGGCGGCGCGGTGATCGCCAACCGCAACAGAATTGTCGCGACGGCAAATCCCGAGTTACGAAAAACAATGCTGTAGGTCGAGTTATACCGTAGTGAGATCAGCACCAGCAAGATGTCGCTGAAGACCAGAATCGTATAGAAAACATCGAAAAAGTTATAAGCATCGCGCCGCGTCGCCCAGAGCCATGCGTCATTCAGACCCACACAGATGAAGGTTATCAGCAAAAGTAGGGCGATCAGCTTCTTGGTAGTGACGAAATTCACCAACTCCTCAGCATTTTCGGTGATGCGTCGGTGTTTCTGCATGCGGTAGAAGACTCCGACCAGGGCAAACATTAGTAGTGCCCCGAGCGTGTCTGACAGGATAAATTTCACCGAATTGCCGACATACGCCCATTCGATCGGCTCGGCGAAATTAACGAACTCCTTGAACGACTGCCGCAAAAGAATCAGCGAATAGATCTCGAACTGCTTGCCCATCGAGTTGGCGACCGAGCCCGCCAGGTTAAAAACCAGCCCCAGAACCTCGATCATCAAAAGGATTTCGAAAACCAGTTTGACAGCGTAGAAGTGATTGGTGGGGAGATTGAAGCTTTCCGGAAGGAGGTTTCGGCGGGTAAGTTCGATCGCGGTCAGAGCCACTATAAATACGAAGATCAGAAGATTTGCCTGCCAGCGTTGCGAACGGTCTCCTTCCCAGTACCGGAAGAGGAGATCATAAAACGGGTTGATCCATGTGATTTTAAGGAACGGGGTTTTCACTGCCACTGCTCGGTTCTAAGAGACTATCTCAAAACGGTCGCCTTCGTGCCGGTTGAGTTGTGAAGCAACCGGGGCGGAGGCGCGGTGAAGTGTGCACGGTTATCGCGTCCACCGGATAGTCGCAATCTATACTATCGCTATTCGCAGTATTTTTTGCAAACCGTCTGCGCGTGCGATAGAATCCGCCGCGACCGATTGTCAGCGCCACCCGCGGAACTTCGGCGAAACTTAGGCCGTCATTGAAGCGTTATATATAAAAGGAGTGAGCATTCTCGCGTTATGGCAAAAAATCTGATCATTGTTGAGTCTCCGGCGAAAACCAAGACATTAAAAGGATTCCTGGGCAAAGACTATGC
>JACMMA010000301.1 GCA_014379275.1 Armatimonadota bacterium
GGTGCGGAGGAAGCCGACTCGACCAGCGGGACCGGGGTTTCGGTCGCGGGTTTGCCGGAAAGCGACGACGGGGCGTTCAGGTTCGCGCCGTTGTCGATGCCGACACCAAGGCGGTTCACCAACTCGCCCCCGAGCCACGCCGCGAACATCCCTACCCCAAGCGCAAGGAACGATAGGACGACCGCGAGCACGGACGGGCGCGCCGGGTTTGTCGAGTAGCGCACCCACCAGGACAACGCGAAGGCGCTGAGCATCACCGTGTTTGCCAGTCCGTGCGACAAGCCGACCGCTTTCGCCCTAGTCCCGGTCGGGATCGCCGCCCAGTCCATCCAGCCCGCTACGGCGGCGAGCAGTCCCGACAAGACGCCGACCGTGATCATCCAGTACGCCACGCGGTACATCTCGGCGCTACTGCTCAGAGCTCCTGCGACATCGAAGAGTACCGACGTGACCAAAAGCCCGAGCGGAAAAACAATCAACATCTGGTGGAGCGAATGCCCCAGAAACTTCGCGCGCGATTCCATACTTTGCTCCTAATATTGCTCGCTCGTCGGCGGTTGCGTCTGGTGAGGGTCGCGAGGATCGCCCGGAATCTCGCTCTGGCTATCCTGCTCCGGCGCCTCACTGGCGGGCGACGCAGGAGTCGTCACATCGTCGGCGGTCTTCATCTCGCTCTGCCCGATGTCATTTTGCGGCAGGTCGTAGGAATAGCGGGCGTCCTCCATCTCATCCTGCGAGATTTCCACGGGGGTTTCCATCTCATCAATCACTGCGGTTTCCGGCGTTCCGGGGGTCATGTTTCGTATCCTCAAATCTAGTTTTATATGTCAGTGATGTACCCGCTTCGGGAGGATTTCAAGCGAGATCGGGGGTTCGGCGGCCGGGTTTCAACTGCTCGCATGCACCCACCCGACATCAAATCTCGCTTCCATGTCCGAAAACGGCGAGTGAACCGGGAACCGAACGGTTACAATGGGGACATGAACCTGAACGATTCCGCGTGTTATCAAGCCCTGGCGACGCACGACCCCCGCTTCGACGGGCGGTTCTTCGTCGGCGTATCGTCCACGGGGATCTATTGCCGACCGGTGTGCCGCGCGAAATTACCCGCCGCGAAGAACTGTGCGTTCTTTCCGAACGCCGCCGCCGCCGAACGTGCCGGATACCGCCCGTGCCTGCGCTGTCGTCCCGAACTCGCGCCGGGGCGCTCACGGGTGGACGCCGAAAGTCGGCTCGCCGCGCGGGCGGCAAGCCGGATCGAGGACGGGGTGCTGGAAAGTAAAAGCGTCACCGAACTCGCGGCAGATCTGCACACGTCGGATCGCCATCTGCGCCGGGTGATGCTGGAGGCGTTCGGCGTCTCGCCCGTCGAGATGGCGCAGACCGGACGGCTATTGCTCGCCAAGCGCCTTCTGACCGATACCGATCTGCCCGTGACCGAGATCGCGTTCGCGGCAGGCTTCGGAAGCGTACGCCGGTTCAACGCCCTGTTTCAGGAACGTTACCGGTTGAATCCGACGAACCTGCGAGAAAACCGGGAAGGAACGAGACCGATGGATGTTCTACGGTACGAACTGCCGTACAAGCCGCCGCTCGGCTGGCAGGAATTGCTAGCGTACGTCACCGGGCGAGCCGGACACGGCGCGGAGGCGCGTGACGGCGACGTGTACCGCCGGACCGTCCGAATGAACGATAAGACGGGTACGATTTCGGTCGGTCCGGCGGCGGGACGGGACGCACTGGTCGTGGAATTATCGCCGTCGCTGGCGGGCGTCATGGTGCCGGTGTTGGCGCGCGTCAAGCGACTTTTCGATCTGGACGCCGATCCCGTCGCCATCACGGAACGACTCGGTGATCTTGCCGCCGGCTGTCCCGGTCTACGTGTCGCCGGCGCGTTCGACCCGTTCGAACTGACCGTGCGGGCGATCCTCGGCCAACAGGTTTCCGTGAAGGCGGCAACCACCCTTGCCGGGCGATTCGTCATGGCGTTCGGGACGCCGGTAGAGACTCCCTATGTCGGCCTGACCCATCTTCACCCGACGCCGGAGCGGGTCACGCAGGAAACCGTGGACAGCATCGCCGCGCTCGGTATCGTCAGGGCGCGGGCAAAAAGCATCCTCGCCCTCGCGAATGCCGTGGCGACAGGAACCGTTTCGCTGACACCGGGCGGCGACATTGCCGAAACGACGCAAAAACTGAAGACGTTACCCGGCATCGGGGAATGGACCGCGCAGTACATCGCCATGCGCGCCCTCGGCGACCCGGACGCTTTTCCTCACACCGATTTAGGATTGTACAAGGCTCTGGGGACGACCAATCCGAAAGACACTCTGGCGCGGGCGGAAGCGTGGCGACCGTGGCGGGCATACGCGGTGATGCACCTGTGGCGGTCGCTTTCGGGGGTGTAGAGCGTTCGTCGGGGGAATGTATTCCCCCGACAACGAGACAGCCGGCAAAGGATTAACACGATGACTATGTATTATAACTATATCGAAAGCCCCATCGGGCAACTGCTTCTCACCGCGAACGGTGATGCCCTCACCGGCGTTTACATGAACGAGCACAAAAACGGCGTGGGGGTCGGCGCGGATTGGGTTGCGCGGGTAACACCGGTCATCGCGGAGGCGACGCGTCAGCTGCGGGAATACTTCGCGGGTGCCCGTAAAACCTTCGATCTGCCCGTCACCCCGCCCGAGGGCACCGCATTCCAACGCATGGTTTGGCGTGAACTGTGCAACATACCATTCGGGGAGACCATCACCTACGGCGAACTCGCCCGGCGTTTGGGGAACGCGAACGCCTCGCGTGCGGTCGGCGCGGCGAACGGTCGCAACCCCGTTTCCATCATCGTCCCTTGCCACCGCGTCATCGGCGCGTCCGGGAAACTCACCGGCTACGCGGGCGGCGAAACGCGAAAGGCGCTCCTCCTCGCGTTGGAGCGCGGGGAAAACAACACCCTTTCTTTATAGCGGCAGGGATGAGTATCGAGGCGTAGCGGAATCAACCGCGGACTCCCCCTTTAGATAGATTCGTGCCGCTACGAACGGAGTATCGCATATAAAGCGGGTAAACTAAACTCGCCTATTACGGCACTACAGGATCACATAATTCTGTTTAGTTTTACCGTTTACGCGGACGAAGTGTCGTTTCTTCTCGACCGAGGTGTGTGGATGAACGAACCGTGGGAGATTCAACTGTTAGGCGGGCTACGCGTTCGCCGTGGCGGTCGCGACGACGTGCGCTTCCCGACGCAACGGGTGGCGGGAATGCTGGCGCGGCTCGCCTACCGACCGGGCGAGACTATTTCGCGCGAGGAACTGGTTGACATTCTCTGGCCCGACTGCCTTCTGCACAAAGGTCTGCCGCGTTTATCGGGCGAACTGACGCGCCTGCGCAACCTTCTGGAGCCGCTCGGCGACGTGGATCGCGGTTCCGTCCTCCGGGCGGATAACGTCAATATTTCTTTAAACCCCGCCGCCGTCACGACCGACCTCGCCACGTTCGAGAACGCGCACAAAAACGGGCTGGAATCGTCCAGCACCGCCGCACGTCTCCCCTGGCTGGTACAGGCCGTAGAAACGTACCGGGGTCCGCTCCTTCCCCGGTTCGACCACGCCTGGATCGAACCGGCGCGGCGGGGAGCGGCGGAGCGGTTTTTACAGGCGACGGAACAGCTGACAGCGCAACTCAGCCAAATCGGCGAGCACGACCGCGCGGTAACCTACGCGCGCCGCGCGGTCGCGATGAATGCCCGAAGCGAAGACGCCCACTGCCTCCTTCTGCGCGTCCTCGTGCGGGCGAACCGACTCCCGGAAATGCGGCAACGCTACCGGGAATTGGAGCGGATGCTGGAGGATAACTATGGCAGTGTCCCA
>JACMMA010000302.1 GCA_014379275.1 Armatimonadota bacterium
CTCTGGGGGCGTCGCGGCGATCCAGTATGTGCTGACCGGACCGGAGCGGGAGCCGCTGGCGCGGGTCGCGGAAAAACTCGCGGCGGCGGTCCGCACAGCACCCGACGTTTCCTATGCGCGGGCGACGGCGTTCGGCGGTGCCCCCGAAGTACGGGCGACCACGGATCGCGAACGTGCCGCCGACCTCGGCGTTTCTTCCGCCGATGTCGCGCTGACGTTACGCACCCTGTCGGCGGGCGAAAAGATCGGTCGGTACGCGGAAAACGGGCGGACGTACAACATCGTGCTCCGCGCCAAACCCGACGTGCGCACCGACGCCCGGAACTTCGGCGGCTTCGCGGTCCCCGCGACCGAGGGGGCGGATGGTCAGGTGCCGCTGTCACAGGTCGTGACGTTCCGCGAAGGAAACGGCGTCACCGAGATCGCCCGGTACGCACGGCAGAACGAAGTGCGGGTGCTGGTTCAACCCGCGCCCGGCGTCAGCACGGAGGCGGTACAGGCGCGGTTGCAGGCGGCGATTGAACGCGAAAAGCTGCCCGCCGGTTCGCGCGGGTTCTGGGAGGGCGATTCCAAGGAGATCGACCGGACATTCACCGGGTTTCTCCTGGCGTTCGCGCTGTCAGTGGTGTTCATGTACCTGATCCTTGCCGCGCAGTTCGAGTCGTGGCTACACCCGATCACTATTTTGCTATCGCTCCCGCTCTGCGTCCCGTTCGCGCTCCTGCCCGTCGTGCTGACCGGCGATTCGATCAACCTGTTCTCGCTCCTCGGGATACTGGTGCTTTTTGGAATCGTGAAAAAGAACTCGATCTTGCAGGTGGACCACGCCAACGGACTGCGGGCGGGCGGGATGGAACGCGACGCCGCCATCGTGCAATCGTCGCGGGACCGGCTGCGCCCGATCCTGATGACGACTATCGCGTTCGTCGCGGGCATGATTCCGCTCGCGCTGTCGCATGAAGCCGGGGCGGAAACCAACCGCTCGATCTCGGTCACCGTGATCGGCGGGCAGTTATTGTCGCTCGCATTAACCCTGATCGCCACACCGGTTTTCTACTCGCTGTTCGACGACCTTTCGGGAGTTGTCGGGAAACTGCGCCATCTGCCCGGCGGGGCGAAAGTAGCCGCACTCACGGCGTTGCTGCTGCTTCTGCCGGGCGCGGCGTGGGCACAGGAACCGACGACGATTCGCACGGTTGAAGAAGCGGTCGCGCTCGCCCTGCGTATCAACCCCGAAACGCGCATCGCCGCCGAGCGGCAAACGCGGGCGCGCCTCGGCACCCGGCAACTCCGGGCAGGTCTACTCGCGCCGCAGGTGTTCGGGTCGCTGTCCTACACACGCCTGTCGAATGCCAACGCACTCGGCGGCGCGACGATCAGCGCGGGGAGTAATGTCATCCTGCCCCCGAACAACGGGTCGCTGATCGCCACGCCGCTGGGGGAAACACGGACGCGGCAATCCAGCCCGCCGCTGACCGATCCGCCGCTCGTCGATCCGTCGCTGTTCGCCGCGCAGTCGGTGGATCTGAATGTCAGCACTGCGCAGGTTGGCGTGTCTTTCCCCGTGGATATTACCGGCACGCTCCGGGCGGGCATAAATGCGGGGCGGCTCGACGAGCAGATAGCGGCTCTCGACGCGGAGCGGACCGCAAGAGAGGTCGCGCTAACCGTGCGTGTTGCCGCCTACGAACTACTTCGCGCGGAAGCGATAGCCCGAGTACGGGATGCCGCGCTGACCCGTGCCGGGGAGCAAACGCGGGTCAACGCCGAGCGGAGTAAAGAGGGCTTAGTTTCCGAGTTCGACCGACTTCGCATTCTCGCCGAGGAGAAACAGGTGCGACAGGACGCCATCGCCGCGCGAACCGGCGTCGAAGCGGCACGAAACACGCTCGCACGGCGGATCGGCGTTCCGCGCCGGGCTATCCGTCTCGAACTGGCGGACGATGCGCCGGAAGCCGACCGGGACGAAAGCGAAATCGACACCGAAAGACTGTTTGCGCGGGCGATGGCGAAGCGGCCCGAATCCGCGCTTGCCGTGCGAACCGAGGCCCGCGCGAAATTAGCGACGCGTTTCGCCGGGCGGACACAGGAACCGGGTCTCGCGCTATCGGTCGGCGGATTGTACAACGGCAACCAGGCCGGATTCGGGTTCGGCGGTTCGTCGGTGCGCGGCACGGGAACAATCAACGCCACGCTCACGGTACCGCTCTACGACGGCGGCGCGACGCGGGCGGCGGTGCAGTCCGCGCGTTCCGAGGAGCGGGAAGCGGCGTTGCGCACGGGGCAGTATCGGGTCGGGATTCGCGCCGAGATCGAGTCCGCCGTGCTGGCACTGCGCGACGCGCGGGAGCGGAAACGTCTCGCCGAATCCGCCGCCGAAGACGCCCGCAAAGCCGAAGCCATCGCCCGTGTGCGTTTCGCGTCGGGGATCGGCACATGTCTGGAACTGTTAGACGCACAGAACACGCTCACCGAGGCACAGACGAACGCGGCGGGCGCGGGCTACGACTTGCGAATCGCGCACGCCGAACTCGCGCGTGCCATCGGCGATCCCGTGCGCTAAAAACGCACTACGGTGCGTACTGCGCGAACGCGAGGAGCGATAGCAGGGCGCGGCGGCCGAGCGGCGTGAGAGCGTAACGGTTGCGCGACACGACCTGCAGAACACCCGCATGGATCATTTCGCGCAG
>JACMMA010000039.1 GCA_014379275.1 Armatimonadota bacterium
ATTCTTCCGAAAGTACCCGCCACCTCCGCGCTGGCTGGAGTGGATGATCGAAGCCATCTGGGATGTTCATGGGTGGGAGCAGGAAGAGGAGTTCGATTACACGCCCTATTTCGACCGTACCGAGGCACTAGGGTTCGGGGGCAAAGCAGACTTCGACCGCGATATCGAAGACCCGAAGTGGGTTGATAGGTGACGGTATTCGATGGCAGGTTTATTGGTTCCGCCGTCGTGGGAAAATGTTTGACATGATAAAGACCTGGATTATCTCTCTTTTTCTGGTGCTGATCCTTCAGTCCGCACCCGCCAGACCACAGCAGAATTCGGCCTATACTCCGAAGACGGGTAGTGCCGAGCGGAAGGCGGTGTTGGATGCGATGCGCAAACCGATCGTCAAACAGGTGGGGCAAAACGTCATCTTTCACGACGTGGTCATGAAAGTAAAGGATGGTTGGGCGTTTGTCACCGCCGTGGGAAAAGATCCGAAGGGTGGACCCTTGAGGAAGTTTGACGGTCAATATTTTCCTTCCCAAGCGTTGCTACGCAAAAAGGGCCGGGTCTGGCAAGTATTGAGCGTAGGGTCCGGCGGGGGAACGGATGTGGCCGACCAGGCGATGCAAAAGTTTCCGCAGGCGCCGCGCGAAATTTTTCTACCCTATAAGGGGCCGACACCTTAGGTTTTGTTTCGTCGCATTCTTACGGCGGCACGAGTTGGGTATCCCGGATTTCCGTGATCGAGATGTCCGACTGTACGGCGACATTCGTGAAGTCAACGCCCACGAACGCCGGGTCGTTGAACGGGAACCGGTGGATGCACCCGAAATCAGGTTGCTCTCCCCGGAGCGATCTTCGGCAACAGATTGGGCGAAAAGCACGATCAAGTATGGCTGTCCCTCACTCCCGAGAATTTGCTTCGCACAAGGTATGCAAACTTGTATCAGCTTTATCGCCGAATTGATGGCGGAGGTTTCGGCGCGGGACATTTCCTATGCGCTGGATATGTAGATCGGGCAGAGTGTCCGCTGTGGGCCACCGCGCCACCGTGGGGGGTAAATTGTAGTCGTTATTTCCGCTACGTGCTCCTTCGGTGGGGCAGAACGGCACTCGCATCGTTTTGCCCCACCGAAGGAGCACATGCCCCCGTAATGCAGGGAACTGTTCCGGTTACTTGGCGCGGGCTGCCATTCGGTAACGACGCAATACCAAACCGCCCAGGGTGCCCGATGCCACCAGGGCAAAGGCTATTTCGCCGGGTTCTGGCACCGCCGCCACGACCTGCTGGGTAGAACCAATGGTCATGTCGTCAAAGCCAAAAAAGTCGCCGCCGGAGTTTGTGTTCGTAAACGCGATGCGGTCAAACGGATTGACTGTGTCGATACGACCGAAGTATAAAACGGATCCAGCGAACGGATAGCGAGTTGAAGCGAGACAGGATTGCAGGAATATAAACTTGTCGGACAGGGTATCGTGGTAAAGTCAAGAGGTCATCTGCCGTGAAACGGTTCCCGGTACGTGAAGAAAAGAGAATACCATGAGCCATCGTCAGAAGAACAAGCACAAATCGCGGCACCGCATTCATGCGAATAACGGTCCGCGCGTCCCACAGATCAAGCGCGCCGCGCCGGGTCCCGCAAAGACGGACGCGACAACGACGGAGACAGTGCCGACCAGTACCGCCGTTCCCGTAACTCCGTCGCCCGTCGCGGCCGACTAGTCTGTTTTTGAGCCGAACCGCCGCCCCCGCACTTGTTACGACGAGACGGGTGCGGCTTATTTATGCCCGTCCCCATCCGGTTAAATCCGTCGCACCGGCAGGAAAATCGCCCCGCCTGCCCGTATCATAATCTCCGTAGCGACATGCCATTACAGTGGACGATACGAAACTGGATTTCGGAGGTATATAGTATGTGGTCGTTTC
Source organism: Armatimonadota bacterium (assembly GCA_014379275.1). GTDB lineage: Bacteria > Armatimonadota > Armatimonadia > Armatimonadales > Armatimonadaceae > JACMIU01. The sequence continues at coordinate 1,916 of JACMMA010000039.1, forward strand.
TTCCCGTTGTTTCCGTGTGTCTTCTTGCCTTCGCGGGTGCGAACCCTGCTTCCGCCACTCCCGTGCAAACTCCCTATTCATCGTCACCGCCCGCTAATCCGCTTAACGACATCGCGAAGCGGCTCGCTCAAGGCGTCTCCAAAGGGGCGACGCAGGACGCCGCCACGTATACGTTTGCTCCGACCGGCGGGAGACTCGCACTGGACACTCTCGTCGACTCACTCGGCGAGGGCGACGAACAAAAAAAGGCGATCCGCACCCTGCTCACCGAGGGTTTCAAAGCGTTCGAGAATGCCGCGAAGGAGGAAGGCAAAGCGAACGATGTCGCTGCTGCGTTCACCTTCTTCATCGCGACGCACTACTCGCTCTCCACGGGGAAGACCGTCTCGGACGCGGGGGGCGACGCGCTTTACAAACAGGTACGAGGCTTGTTCGCCGCGCCGGAGATGAAGAGTATCACTGACGCGGATAAGCAACGCTTCTGGGAAACGTGTGTCGGCATGTCCGTGTTCACGCTCGGCATTGCACAAGCCGCGACCGACGCGGACACGAAATCGTCTCTCAAAAAGGTCGCCGCCGCGTCGTTCGAGTCGCTGATGAATGTGCCGGTCGCGTCGGTAAAGATCACCGATAAGGGGATCGAGGTCGCTGGTGCGCCGAAAGCCGACGCGGTCGGTTCTACCGCAAACCTTTCCTACGCCGTTCCAGACGGTTGGACGGAGACGAAGGAGGACGGCGGGGTCCTACTGAACCGCACCGTGAAAACGGACAAAGGGGAACTGGTCGTCAACGTAATGCTAATGCTCGGTGCGGCACAGTCTGGCAACCCGAACGAGCTCTGCCAGACGTTCTATAAAAAACAGCTCCTCCCGCAGTTGCCCGCCGACGAGGTCCGTAGCAATACGCCCCTCCGGGAGATGGTAACCGATGTGTACCGCCGTTCGGTGGGCAATGGGTTGCGTTGCTACATGACGGGGAACTACTGGACCAGGCGTGTACAACTCGACTACTTTGGCACGTCACAGGAGTGGCACATCTACTACGTCGAGTCGGGGGCGAAGTGGGTTCCCGTCATGGTTTCGATGACGGGCGAAAACGGCCGCGACAGCCGAAACGTGCTCCTGAATGGCGGGGAGCGGTATGACTGGCTGGAGGAGGTGTTGCTCGGGCTGAAAGGGACGCCATCGGGCAAGCCGCTCTTCACTCTGGCGGAAGTCGTCGGCGATTTTACCACCAGCTCCTCCGCAGTCGGTCCGATGCTGTACAGCACCGTCACCGGGGGCTCCGTCGGAATGAACGCGGTTTCCTCCTCGAGCAAACTGGACATCAAGCCGACGGGCGCGTTCTTATACCAAATCGGGGCGGCGACCACCTACGCCGGTAGCGGGACGCGATTCCAGAGCCAGAAAGACACCGGCAAGGTCACGATAACCCAGGATAAGTGGGGGGCGTTTCTGGTGCGCAACGGCAAAGACCGCACCTCGCGAAATCGTATCGTATCCGCCTCCGTCCTGCCGGACGGGCGGCGTATGTTCGCGACCGTCGGGGAGTCGGATAAACCTACGCTGTCTTTCATATGGAACAGTACGGAACGATGGATAACGCCGGAGAATGAGTGACCGCCTCCGTTCGGGTAGAGGTCCGCTCAGCTATAGCAGTCACCCGGAACCTCACCCCGCTACTCGTTTGCGGGGTGAGGTCAAAACGAGGCAGTTAGCGAGGGGAGGATTTGGCAGAAGCACAGGCGAATTTTAGCGTTCGTCACACCCTGGCTATTTGTTTCTACGACTTGAGTCCTCGTCGAATAGCCGGTTCTAGCCGTCGGTTTCTGTCATTCGCTCCGACCTCTCACCACCCAGTAGATACAATCTATATGATCCCATCATCGTTTCTTCCCAATTCAGCTAGTGTAAGGTTACTCTCGCTCCTTATCCTGTGCCTATCGTTCTGCCGCGTCGCACTTGCCGGGGACAATCCCGAGGTAGTACGCTGGGAACGGCAAGCCAGGCCGCTCTCCGCCTGCGAGGGTTTTACTACTACGCAGAGAAGGCTACGGCGAGACCGCCACTGTATTTCGGGGCCGGCCACGGACGGCCGATCCCCAACGCCGGGCCCTAAGGGGCTCGAGGGTTGAAATGACGCTCAGACAGGCATGCCCGCCAGAGTACTGGCGGGCGCAATGTGCGTTCAAAGATTCGATGATTCACTGAATTCTGCAATTCACATTACTTATCGCATTTCGCTGCGTTCTTCATCGATGCCAGAACCAAGAGATCCGTTGTTGAAAGTTTTGATTCATTTATAAAATTA
>JACMMA010000303.1 GCA_014379275.1 Armatimonadota bacterium
CGTGCAACCGGCGAGAACTGCCGGTGCTGCGCCGTTATGTCCGCTTCCGCGATCTTGACGTAGTTCATGGTCATGGTCAGGCTACTGTGCCCGAGCAAGTTTTGCAGGGTGAAACTGTTCCCGCCCGCGCGCAAGAAAGAGATCGCCGCGTAGTGCCGGAACGTGTGCGGGCTGCACCGGACCCCCTGTAGCCGCGCCGACTTCCCCAACCGCTCGATGAAACCTCCGTCGTTAGCGTCTGTATAATTGTGGGTTAGTCTGTCCCTTTTTGGGAAGGCTAACGAAAATGACGAAAGAAGAAATCTCTGACATGACGCGGTTTGCTTTGAGTGACCGCATTCGTTCCGCTGTGAAAGCAGTCTTGGAACAGGTAATCGAGGAAGAACTCACGGAGCACGTCGGAGCGCGTCATCGGGAAAAGACCGACGCCAGGACTGGCGAGCGCAATGGCTCGTACCACCGTAATCTCATTACCCCTGTTGGCAAAATCGAGCAACTCCGTGTCCCAAGGGATCGCGAGGGCACTTTCACAACCGAGGTGTTCGAGGAATACCACCGAAGTACGGGCGAGGTCGAGGATGCCATCCTTGAGATGTGGCTCCAAGGCATCACGCGCAAAGTTGCTTCAGGCAACTTTCGCAAGCCAGCGCAAGATCGCTGAGGTGACGCAAAAGTTGGGAGCGGTCAGGATTGGCAAGGATGCCGTAAGTCGCATCGCGGGGCGGCTTGACGCGGAACTGTCAGCATTCCGCAACCGCCGCCTGGAAATGTCGTACCCCTATCTGTATTTGGATGCGACCTACCTGAAGGTCAACTGGGGGAGCCATGTCGGAGATTTAGCCCTGCTCGTCGTGATCGGCGTGAACGCACAGGGATTTCGGGAAGTCCTTGCCGTGGAATCAGCGGCGGGTGAAAAGAAAGAAGCCTATCGTAATTTACTCAAAGGGTTGATGGAGCGAGGACTTACGGGCGTCCAGTTAGTGATTTCCGATGACCATGAGAGCATAAAAGCCTCCGTACAAATCGAACTGCCTTCGGCGCGATGGCAGCGATGTATTGTCCACTTTGAGAGGAATATTCTTTGCCATGTTCCTGCAGCAGACATGACAGAGGTGGCAGGCGACCTGAAAGGCATCTTTGCTGTGCATCGCAGGGAGAGTGCCGACGCACTGGTAGCGGCATTCATAGAACGATACGGAAAGCGGTTCGTGAAAGCAGTCGGGGTATTGAAGAACGGCTTGGCGAACGCGCTCACCTTTCTATCTTTTCCTTCGGGGCATCACAGACTCTTGCGCACGACGAACGGCTTAGAGCGACTCTTCGGCGAGGTTAAACGCAGAACGCGGGTGGTAGGAATTTTCCCCAACGAGCGGAGTGCCGCAAATCTTTGCACGGCGGTTATTTTGCGGGTGACAGAGGAGTGGGCCTTGAAGCGGTACCTGGACATAGAACCGCTCAACGCAATGAACGAAGCGAGTGAGGGTAAAAACTAACCCACACAATTACAGACTTGATCTGCCCCAAACCGGTAGGGGTCAAACCGTCGCCCGCGCGAAGCCCCCATTCCGCGAGAAAGTACGGTTCCTCCTCGCTCTCGAATCCGCGCTCCGTCAGGTAGTCAAAGAGGGCGCGGCGGGTATCCCTGTCAAACGGCACGGCACGCGATTTGCCGCCCTTCCCGTCGCGCACGGTGATATGGCACGAATCGAGATTCACGTCCTTGACGCGAAGCCCGCACAGTTCGAACGCGCGGATACCGGTGTCGAGCAGGAGTAAGACAATGGCGCGGTCACGGCGCGGGGCGAACGTCCCCGCCGCCGCCGTTAGAAGGGATTGTACCTGCTCGTCCGTGAACGGCGTTATCTGATCCGCCCGGTCTATCGGGGCTTCCACCCTGGCGAGAGGGGATAGGTTCAGGTCGCCTTCCTTAATCATCCAGTTAAAGAACGAGCGGAACGATGAGTAGAAGGCTTTGAGGCGGGACGGCTTGATCGGCTCCCGGCACGCGACGTGCTCGGCGTTGTCCCAGCGACACCCGCCGTTCTCGTGCGCGTGCTTGGCGTACCTCAGGAAGGCGCGCAGTTCGTCCGTGCCGATGCGCGTGAGGCGTTCGCGCTCCGCAAACCAGATGAGTCGCCCGAGGCGTTCGCGGCGGCTTGCGAGCGTGGTAGGGCTACACGAGTCCGACGCGCTGATCCACGACTCCACGAGTGCGGGTAAACGGGCGGCGTCGAAAGAGTCGCAGATGGCGGGCGCGGACGGTTCCGTTTTTTTCCCCCGGCGATACACGGCACTACGGCGTGCTGCCTGCCGTGCGTGCGGGGAAGGACGTTGTCCATCATTGGTGAAAGACGTTGGTGTTGATTGCATTTAAGCCCCCTGTGTGTTGGTTCACGAGGGACGAAAAGCCATTTATCAAGTTGGTTCCTGCTACTTGTTGACGCAAGTTGGCAGGTTTTCGACGGACGAAATGGGTCGGGTGGGATTTGAACCCACGACCAATGCCTTAAAAGGGCACTGCTCTACCACTGAGCTACCGACCCGGACAAACGAAAGATTCGTTTGGATACAGCATGATAGGAGACCACGCTGCACGTTAATTTATCATGCTCGGGACTGTCTTTCAAGGGTTCGTCGGGAGATTTTACAACAAGAGAACGAATAACGATACAATGTTTCTCTTATGCCGCTAGACCTCTGGACCGCTCCAAACCTCGCCCGCCTTCCGTCAGTTCAACACGGTTTCACCCATCGCACAGGAGGGGTAAGCACGCCGCCGTTCGACTCGCTGAATGTGGGGTTGCATGTCGGTGACGCGCCGGACGCCGTGCGCGAGAATCGCACCCGGGTCGCCGGTGTATTTGGATCTCACCTCGGTCGGATGACCTGCGCCGAGCAAATTCATGGGGGAAAGGTCGCTGTGGTTTCGTCCATTGATGCCGGGCGCGGGGCGGCGGTGCTGACGGAGGCGATCCCCGGGGTGGACGCCCTGGTAACAAACGATCCCGGGGTGCTACTCGCTTTATTTTTCGCAGACTGTGTGCCTGTGTTTTTCGCCGACGAGCGGCACAATGTGGTCGCGATCGCTCATGCCGGTTGGCGGGGGATTGTGGCGAATGTGCTGGAAAACACGCTGGCGATGATGCACACGCAGTTCGGAACACTCCCCGCTGATGCCCGAATAGCGATCGGTCCGTGCATCGGGAGCGAATGTTTCGAAGTCGGCGAGGCAGTCGCGGTGCATTTTTCTGACGATACCATCGCGCCTGCTGCCCCATCCGGCAAGCCGCACGTCGATCTCGCCGCGGCAGTTTCGCGGCGACTTCTACTCGCGGGAGTCCTGCCGACGAACCTGTCCGAAAGCGGAGAATGTACCACTTCGGACTCTGAACGCTACTTTTCGCACCGGCGCGATCGACAGCGCACCGGGCGTATGGGCGGGTTTATCGCCCTACGCCCCTGAGTTCAAACGAAACGAGCCAGTGCGCCAACGACATGATCCCATTCGTGTCGTGCGGCCTGCAGAGAGTCTGTGATGGATTCGAAGTCGTCCGTTTTCGCCGACACCTCGATACGCCCGCAAAGAAAAGCGAGGGTTTCCGCCCCGACAGTCCGGCTACTTCCCTTGAGCGTGTGCGCCGCGAACTGCGTCGCCTCCGCATCCTCGGACGCCGCGGCGGTCGCGATCTTCGCGAATAACCCTGGAACACTGTTCTGGTAGTCCGCAACGACCTCGGCGATCACTTCGGTGTCATCGCCGCAGGATTCCCGTAGCCTTGCTTCGTTCAACGTTTGCAGGCCGACAACCGACAGGTCGTCCTCCTTGCCGTTCAAACGGGCGACTGTGCTTATCCCGGACGGCACCGATTTAATCCCGAGCCACTTCTGGAGGACACTTTTCAAAGCATCCGGGCGGACGGGTTTCGCGACGTAGTCACTCATCCCGGCAGCGAGGCATCGCTCCCGGTCGCCGGTCATGGCGTGTGCGGTGAGGGCGATGATCGGAAGCGGCTTGCAACGGCGCGCCTCTTCCATGTCACGGATCTTCTCGGTCGCCGTTAAACCGTCCATCTCCGGCATCTGAATATCCATCAGCACGACATCGAACGCGTCGTCCGTACCGGAAACTTCCATGACCTTTTCGACCGCTAGCCGTCCATTCTCGACCGCGACTGGCGGTGGGCAACCCCATTTATTCAGCAGGGCGAGAGCAACCTTCTGGTTGACCGGGTTGTCTTCCGCGATCAGAATACGCACCCCATTTAGTAATGTGCTGTCGTTTGCCGAGTGTATTATCCGCAACGTCTCCCCCGCTAACTCAGAGATAGATTCCTGTTGGCTGGCTAAAATGACCGTGGGAACGGATGTTTTGTCGGTGCGCCCGGTTGCGGATAGTACCCCGGCGAGTAGATCCGCCTGCCGTACAGGCTTCGATAAAACGGACGCGAAGAGGTTATTCCCCCCCGAGTTGCTCCGTTGAAACTCTCGCGCGGCAAGCCCGGAAGATAACAGAATTACCGGCAGGTCGCCAAAACGTGGGTCGCCTTTAATCAGTTGTGCGGTGGTTTTCCCGTCCATGCCCGGCATATACATATCGACTATGGCGAGGGAGAACATTTCCTCCGTTGTGCCGACACTTTGCAGTAAACGGATGCCTTCCATGCCGCTTTCCGCTTCGTCCACCCGCGCACCCCATGCAGAAAGTTGTTCGCGTAGAATACGGCGATTCGCAGGGACATCATCGATTATCAGGACGCGCTTCCGCTGCATGATAAGTTCCACCTTCTGCGCCTTGTCCAGATCGGAGAGTGACGTGATCGCCTGCGCCGCGAGGGTGATGGCGGCAATCTCCCCATCGGTTTCGATATTGAGCGGGACATCTAAAGCGAAAGTGCTTCCGACTCCGACCGTGCTTACGAGGGAAATATCCCCGCCCATCAATTGCGCGAGCTGGCGCGATATAGTCAAACCCAAGCCGGTACCGCCGTACTTGCGTGTCGTTGAGGGGTCGGCTTGCGTAAAACTATCGAAGATAGCGCCGAGTCTATCCGGAACGATCCCGATCCCGGTATCCGCGACAATGAACCGTAAACGGACCGTATTTTTCGTGTCGCCGTCCTGACGCGGCATCGCGAAAGCGGCGATTTCCACATGACCGGTCTCGGTGAACTTAATCGCGTTCCCACCGAGATTCAGCAATATCTGACGGATTCGACCGGCGTCACCGCGTACCACCGGGGGGAGGGACGGCGCGACGGAGAGGGCGAGTTCCAAATCTTTCTCGAAAACGCGCGGGGCGAGTAGCTCGCCGACCTCTTCCACCATCGTTCGTAGCACGAACGGCACGTCATCTATCGCCAGACTGCCGGATTCTATCTTGGACAGATCCAGGATGTCGTTGATGATTCCCAGCAAGGCTTCCGAGGAGGTGCGGATGGTACGGAGGTATTCTTGTTGCTCCGGGGTCAACGGGGTTTCCGTCAACAGCCCGACCATGCCGATTACGCCGTTCATCGGGGTACGGATTTCATGACTCATGTTCGCCAAAAACTGAGATTTGGCGCGCGCCGATGAGATTGCCAGGTTCCGTGATTTTTCCAAATCGCTGGCTTGTTTCTTGAGGGTTTCCGCCTGCGTCTTCAGAGCGTGTGTTTGTGACTTCATTTCGTTGTCGGCACGCTTGCGATCAGTGATATCCGTGTGCGAACCCGAAAGGAGCAGGAGCTTTCCGTTCCCGCCGCAGGAACCTATCCCCCGGACTTGTAGCCAGCGATACGTTCCCTGTTTCGAGCGCATCCGATACTGATCTTCGTACTCCTCATGACAAAAAGACGAAGAACCTTCGTCCGCAGACGCTTCGTGAGACTCGGAAAGAATAGCAGTCTGATTACAAAGCGCCACGTAACTGTCAAATTTTTCGCGTGCTTTTTCGTAGTCTTCCGGATGAATCAATTGCGACCAGGTTTGGGCAGTACTCGCGAAATCCTCCTCGGTGAAGCCGAGTATCGCCTTCGACTGTGGCGAGATGTAGACGGTGTTCTCTTGAACATTCCATTCCCACAACCCGTCCTGCGAACCGCGGATGGCGCGCTGTAGCCGTTTCTCGGCCTGATTCATTGCGCGGATGTTGTGACGCATTTCGATTTCCGTCACCAGCGACTGTGCCAAATTGGTCAACAGCTTGACGTCGTCGTCCGTCCACTGTCGCGGAACGGTGTCAATGACGCAAAACGCCCCCAGCGTATGTCGCCCATCCGTCGTCATGATCGGGACACCCAGGTAAGCGATGATGCTCATGTCCTTGACGGCGCCGTTCGTTTTGACCAGGGCATGCTCGGGGGCGTTATTGATCGCAAGTGGCAGGGAACGTCCGACGACGTATTGACAGAACGAATGCGTGAGCGGGGTTTCCCGCGTTGTCGCCCACGGCTCGGGTAGACCCTGGGAGGATTTGAAGAACTGTCGCTCTCCGTCGACCAGCGTAACCAGCGACACCGGTGCTTTAAAGATTTGCGTGGCGAGGTCGGTAAGGCGGTCAAACCCCTCTTCGGGCAGACTATCTAACAAGCCGGTATCCCGGAGTGCTTTGAGGCGAGCAGGATCGGAAATCACCGATGCCACTACCGAATCGGATAGGGAAGAAAGGCATTGCGGAGAATCGGACGCATTTATTTCGGTGTCCTTTTGCTCGTTCGTCGGGTTCGGTTTATCCATGCAGTTAAGAGTGATTTGCTTTCCCAATATTCTACCGTGGTTCTTTGCAAGAAGCGTACCGAAAACAGTCTCGCTCAGAAAGAGCCTGTTTTAATGCCGACAATCCGGGAATGCGGTTATTCCTTCCCGATAAATGCCGTAGAATACCGTTGTGAGTGATACCCCCCAGCAGGACTTGGACGCACCCGTGACCGCGATCCGTGGCATCGGCGCAAGCGTCGCCGGAGTTTTAGGCAAACTCGGCATCTTCAGTATTCGTGATGTGTTGACCCATTACCCGGCGCGTTACGAGGACCGTTCCCAGTTCAGACCGCTACGCACGATATCGGACGGTGAAACGGCGGTGATAGCGGCGACCGTAACGACTGTCGAGAATCGACCGGTGAAAAACAAGCTCGTTATCACCAAAGTGACTCTGGATGACGGTGCGAAGGGAGTCGCAACGCTCACTTTTTTCAACACATGGCGCCTAAAGGCGGTCTTCGAGAAGCTGATCGGCAAGCGCGTCGTCGCCTATGGGACGGTAAAGCGGCAGTATGGCGGAGTAGAAATCACCGCCCCGGAATGGGAACCGATGGAGGCGGGGGAGGAAGGAGACTCGCTTTCTATCGGGCGCATCGTGCCGATCTATCCCGGCACGGAAGGAATCTCGCAGAACCGCCTGCGGAAGATCATCCACGAAGCGCTGGAGCGATACGCGGACGATGCCGCCGACCCGATCCCGCCGTCGCTTCGCATCAAGCGGCGTTTGATCGATCTGCCACACGCGCTACGCCGGATCCACTTCCCCGCCGACATGGAGGCGCGAGACGCCGCCCGTCGCCGCCTCGTCTACGACGAATTACTGGTTCTGCAACTGCTTCTGGCCGAGCGTAAACAAGCAGGAAAGCGGCAGACAGGGATCGCGTTCGCCGATGTCGAGTCGCCGCTACGGGAGTTCGCCGGGGCGTTGCCGTTCTTGCTAACAGACGCCCAGGCGCGCGTGCTCGCGGAGATCGTCGAGGACATGCACAACCCGCAGCCGATGAACCGTCTGGTCCAGGGCGATGTCGGTTCCGGCAAAACGGCGGTGGCGATGGGCGCGATGCTGGTTGCGGTGCGCAACGGGTACCAGGCGGCACTGATGGCACCTACCGAAATACTGGCCGAACAGCACCTCAGAAATCTGCGCGCCGTGCTGGAAGACTCCCTGAATATACGGGTAGACTTGCTCACCGGCTCCATCGGTGAGCGCACCAAACGGGCGGTACGTGAGCGTGTGGCGTCCGGCGAAACGGAAGTCGTGGTCGGCACACACGCGCTGATCCAGGAAGGGGTCACCTTCCACCGACTCGGTCTCGCCGTGGTGGACGAACAACACCGGTTCGGCGTTCTGCAACGTGCCGCGCTGTCGGGCAAAGGTACCAACCCGGATATTCTCGTGATGACCGCGACGCCGATTCCACGTACGCTGACGCTCACGGTTTACGGCGACCTGGATGTATCCATCATTGACGCGTTGCCGCCGGGACGGAAGCCGGTGAAAACGCACTGGAAACATTCCGCGGACAAAGACTCCGTTTATGAGGGAATCCGTAAGATCGTGGCTCAAGGGCGACAGGCATACGTCGTCTGTCCGCTGGTCGAGGAATCGGAAAAGGTGCAGTCCCGCGCCGCTACGGAACTCGCCGCCCATCTCGCCGAGCACGTATTCCCGGAACTCCAGGTGGGGTTGTTGCATGGACAGATGTCGTCGGAGGAAAAAGACACGGCGATGGCGCGGTTCCGGGCGAACGAGACGCAGGTGTTAGTGGCGACCACAGTGATCGAGGTCGGGGTGGACGTGCCGAATGCGGCGGTGATGGTAATCGAGGACGCGGACCGATTCGGTCTGGCGCAGCTACATCAGTTGCGCGGGCGCGTCGGACGCGGGCAGTTCGCGTCGTTCTGTGTATTGCTGGCGGACCCGAAAACACCGATCGGGGAGGAACGAATGCGGGTCTTGACGGAAACGGGCGATGGGTTTAAGATAGCGGAAGCCGATCTGCGGTTGCGCGGCCCGGGGGAATTTTACGGGGTGCGGCAATCCGGTGTGGCATCGCTACTCCTCGCGGATGTGTTACGCGACGCCGATATCTTAGCCGAAGCGCGCGAAGACGCGTTCGCTCTGATCGCGAACGACAAGACGCTGACCAGGGCGGAAAACCGCGCGTTGCGCGATGCGATCGTACAGAAGCGTCGGCAGTCGGAGATCGTCACCGCGGCGTAAGAGGCGGGGCATTCCATCCCCCGACCGAAAAAATCCCGGAATCACTACCAACACTATGCCCAACATCGCTATTTATCCCGGCTCGTTCGACCCGGCTACGAACGGTCATGCGGACGTGATTGCCCGCGCCTCGCGCCTTTTCGATCGCGTGATCATCGCCGTAGGGCGCAACTCCCAGAAGCAACCTTTATTTTCCGTGGAAGAGCGTGTCGCGCTTTTGCAGGAAACGTGCCAGAATATGACGAACGTAACCGCAGAACCGTTCGATGGGATGCTGGTCGATTTCGCGCGAGGAAATGGGGCCAAGGTGATCATCAAGGGGCTACGCGCCGTGTCCGACTTCGAGTATGAATTTCAGATGGCACTCGCCAACCGTCATCTCGCCCCGGACGTGGAAACGCTTTTTTTGATGACCAGTGCGCATCACCTTTATCTGTCTTCGTCTATCGTGAAAGAGATCGCGCGACTGAACGGAGACCTGACCGCACTGGTGCCGGATGCCGTCGCTGTCGCTTTGCGGGCAAAATTTGCCCTACAGCCGGATGAGTTGCGTTCCGAACGGTTGCCGTAATACAGAATTTATTGTGTCGTCGCTTTAATAATGAATAAAGATTCCAAATCAATCGAAACGCTGTCCACGCTTGACCAACTAGAAGCCCTGCTCGAAGAATCGAAGCCGATCTTCGGTTGGTTCCGCTTCAATGACGAAGAGTTTTACATGCTCGTCAACAAGATCCGCGCCTCGCTCCCGGATGATCTGCGGCGTGCGGGTAAGATCGCGCAGAACTCCGAACAAATCATCAGTTCGGCACATTCCGAGGCGACAGCCGTGCTCGGTTCGGCGCACGCCGATGCGGAGCGCGTCCTGGTCGAAGCGAAAGCGGAGGCGGCTCACCTCGTTGGGACCGCGCGTCAGCAGGCCGAGAGTACGATAGCGGAGGGAACGGCGCACGCCGAGTCCGTGAAGTCCAGTGCGGATGCCCGCGTCCGCGCCATGCAAGAGGAAGCGGAACATCACGCCAAGACACTACGGGAGCAGGCACAAGCTCAATCCGTGGCTCTGGTGGACGAATCCGAAATCGCGCGCATTGCCACCACCCAGGCTCGCGAGATCTTGCGCTCCGCAGAACAGGAAGCGGACGAAATCCGTCGGGGCGCGGATGAGTATGCCCGCGAAACTCTGGTCACGCTCGAAGATAACGTCGCCGCCGCGCTCGGTCAGGTTGAGGATCGGGTCGGGTCGGTGTTAAGCACGATCCGCGGCGGTCGCGTCGCGCTAGACGAGCGGATCACCCGCTACGAAGAGCACGCCAGGGCCAGAGAAATGTTGGTCGGAAGGGAATAGCCGGTCGGCGCGGACGATCGGCCCACTGCTAGCGTCAAGGAGCCGTCAGGTGTCGTCGGTGTCGTTAATGGCTGGCTACAGTGTTCCTCTCCGGAATTATCTTCCTACCCCGCCGCCCCCTTCCCACTGCGCCCGGAACCGCGCGCTCTGCTCGGCGTCGGGGATTGTGTCGCGGGACATCTCGGACAATCGCTCGCGTTCCGCTAATATCAGGGCGGATAGATAGCCGCGAACGTCGGCGACGTGCGTGAGGAACGCGGACATCAGCTCCTCGCTTTTGAGTTCGCCCCGCGTGTATTTCTCCAGAGCGTTCGTCTTCATCTCGCCGAGTTCGTTGCGAAGACGCATCAACTCGTGGACGTTCGGAGTGGCTTCGGCTTCCAGCGCTAGGGCCGACCGTTCGATGCGGGTTACCTCGCCCATATACACGTCGAAACCACTGTAGCGTCTCTGCCGCCACCAGCGATACACGAAATAAATGGCGACAAGGATTGAGATCACGAAAGACTTCCCGTCTTCCAGGCCCTGCACCAGATCGCTCGTCACGACCGGCTCATTCCGGTCCCGATAAGCGATCGCGCCGAGGTGGATTGGCATTTCTGGTGAGGATAAGGAACCCGCTTCGGTAAGCCCCGGGAGCGTCGCGTCGCGGGCGAAATCTCCGGCGAACGTGCCTTCGAGCAGTCGCTTCACGGCTTCGTCCGGCACGCTGTCACGGGCAACGAGAAGCAACTGTGTCCCGATGGTGGTTATCTGTGTCGGCGGGGTGGGGGCGGGCGTGACGCCGTAAGCGAACGCCGGAATGGTTACCTCATGCAGGGTGGGTTGACGTAACGATAAGGCGCGTGCGAAAGGGATCGACACCAGGACATAACCGTGTCTGTGGACCAGTCGCTCGACAACAGGCGACGGGATCAGTGAGACGGTAAACAGGGCATCAGGTAGGTGTATATATGCGCGGCTTTCCAGCTCTTTGTAGGAAATATCCTCGTCCTCGAAATCACGTCCGGCGTGAAGATCGGCGAAACCGAGCGCGATGGTCGCGATACGTCGCGTCCCGCTTCCCCTCGTTGACAGATTGACACGTTTTCCGCGTAGTGCGAGAAGCCCTCGTGCATTCACCGCGGTTCCCAGTTCGCGTTTCACGAGTAAGTGAAGCGGTTCCTGTGTGATCGAAGCAACCTGACGGACGTGCGGCTGAGTGCCGATTCCCCCCTGGATCAGCGCGCAGTCGAGTTTACCTTCGGAAATCATCTCCAGCGCTTCGGACGACCCGCTGGTTTCCGTGAACGACACACGTACCCCGCGCCTTCGAACATCGCGGGCGAGCACCTGCGCGATATCGTGCCGCCGCCCGAGTTTGTCGCCCGCTGTCATGCGGAGTGGGTACGTCTGCGGGCGGGAGTTCCACCAGAACAGGGCTGTGGTAAGCAAGATCGCTATCACGGCGCCGCTCGCATACAAAACACCGGGGGGGGCAAATGCCGAACGCCTCAGAGGAGGTACAGGCGGTGTTTCGGTCGGAGTCGGCTGGTTGGTTTCTTGCATGCGCGGGCGAAGCTCGCTTTCTGCGGATAATTGTCAGAACGGTTGCTCGGTGGCCACCGGCTCGGTATCCGGGAAGACCGCCGTCGCAGTCAGCCCCTCCAGGTGCCGGGTGTCGTTATAATAGTTTAGCCGCCAGTGCCACTTTCCATTACGAGAAGAATATGTCCAGTGTGTCAGCGAAGTGTTGAGGGTGTGTAAACGTGCCGGGGGGAATGCGTGGGCGTTCATGCCGAAAAAATGTACCAGCGAACCGTCGATCACGCCGCCATGGCAAACGAGAACTACCGTCTTCCCACGGTAATCGCGAGCGATCCTGGTCAATGCTTCCCCCACCCGTAACATGAATCTTGCCCAGGACTCCCCGTTCGGGTCGACGGGAATGAGTGGATTGTCCGATATTTCGACCCACCCGAACCGGCGGATATACTCCTCAAGTGGAAGGCCATCCGCGTCCGGACCGACGCGCAGTTCGTGCAGGTCGTCGTCGAGCAGAACAGGCAAACCGAGTGCGGGCGCGATGAGTTCTGCCGTTTCGCGGGCGCGGGGGAGGGAAGAGGCGATCAGAACATCCGCCTGGATCTCGCCGGACGCCAGGCGTCTGCGCAGCCGTTCCGCCTGGGTCCTGCCGAGTAGCGTCAGCCCGGTATCGCCCTTGGGACCGCCCATCACTTTAGTGACATTGACAACCGCCTGACCGTGGCGAATAAAATATAGGTTCGTTTCTGCGGCCTCGTCCCGAAGTATGGCGCTCATAGCGAGTGATGTTTCGACGAAAAGGCTATGGCATCCTCCCGAAAATAAAAGAGCGGCGAAACCACGTTGGGTTCCGCCGCTTCCACAATCTTCGTGTGGAGAGGAAAGGAGATCACACAGTTACAACTGTAGCATACGGGCGGTAATTTTGTCAACGCTATTTCGATAGATTAAAAAATAGGCTGAATTACCGGGCTTAATCTTCACGAGGAAACAAAAGCGAGCGGCTCGCTGGGCACCGCGGTCAGGGCGAGGTCGCTCTGACCCCGCCCCGATTCGTGATAAAAGAAGCCTGCCGCCGCGATCATTGCTCCGTTATCGGTGCAAAGCGCGGGCGGCGGGTAAAAAAGCCGTAGCCCCGCCGTGCCGCAAGCTACTTCCATTCGTTCGCGTAAACGAGCATTCGCGGCAACCCCCCCGGCGAGAAATACCCGCTCGACGCCCGTATCCTGCGCCGCCGCCACCGTCTTTCGCACCAGTACATCTACCACCGCCTCTTGAAATGACGCGGCGAGATCAGGGATTGAGGGGGCAGGAGCCATTGAGGTCGCAGGGGACGCAAGATAGGGGGGCGAGATTGCAGGGGGGGCATCTTCCCGGTCAACAGTGCTTCGTCCGCCGGTTCCTGTGCCCTGCAACCTGTGCCCTGTAACCTTATTGGTGGTCCCATGGAGGACATTCCGCACGGCGGTTTTCAACCCGCTGAACGAGAACTCGTAGGTGTCGGGGAGATAAGCGCGGGGAAGCTTGACCGCTTTCGGATCACCGCCTTCCGCCGCTTCCTGAATCGCCGGACCGCCGGGGTAAGACAAACCCATCAAGCGGGCACACTTGTCGAACGCCTCTCCGGCAGCGTCGTCGCGGGTGCGCCCGAGCAAACGATACTCTCCGTGACCACGCAGATGAAACAGGTCCGTATGTCCCCCTGACACGACGAGGGCGACGGCGGGGAAATCCGCGTCGGGGTGGGTCAGAAAGTTCGCGTATAGGTGCGCTTCGATGTGGTGGATTCCGACGAGTGGAACATTAAGTGCCAGCGCCATCGCTTTCGCCGCGGACACACCGACCAGGAGTGCGCCAAGAAGCCCCGGACGGTTCGTAACCGCAACCAGGTCGATCTCGCGCGTCGTGATTGCCGCATCGGAGAGGGCGGCACGCACCACCGTGTTTATGGCCTCGACGTGGCGGCGTGACGCCACTTCCGGCACTACCCCGCCGAACCGGGCGTGTTCCGCCATCTGGGAGGCGACCACAGACGACAGAATCCGCCGCCCGTCCTGCACGACCGCGACCGCGGTCTCGTCGCACGATGTTTCGATGCCTAGTACGTTCATAAAAGATTTCTGGTGACCGCGCCGGCTTCGCGGAGAAGCAGCCGCTGTTCCACGGTTGTTTCTATGTCTCGCGAAGGCGGAAGGGCACGTAGCATCCGAAGATACCGGGCGGCTTCCGCCCGGTTCCCGTTGCGCGCATGGACCAACACATACAGGATGTAATCGCTAAACCGGTTATCCGGCGTAAAGGTGCGCGGCATCGCTTCGCAAGCGTCCAACTCGCGGAGCGCCTGCCCGTACTTCCCGGCACGCAACAAAAGAGCGGCGAGCGTGTTACGGTTCGCCCAGAGTGCGCCGAGTGGGTCGGTTTTGTTCACCGCGCCGCCGACGACCTGCGCCTGCGCCTCGTCGACCGCTTTTTGGGCGATACGTAAAGGGGGCTCGTAGTCTGTCAGCCCGTTCGCGCCGAGAGCACAGGTCCACGCGGCAAAATTGGCATTTTCCGCCGAACCATTCGCGCCGCCGAACCGCTCCATCGCTTCGAGACACAGGGCGCGGTACCCGGATAGATCGTTCTGATTCAGCAGCGCGTAGGCATGCCACGGATACATGACTCCGGTGCGGGGAAACCGCTGGCTGTAACGGACACATTCCCTCGCTACGTCCTTCCATCGCCTGCTACCCAGTAAACAGTCGATACGTAGCCGATACACGTTCTCTACCTCAGGATGTAGCTCTTGATAGCGCGTATATGCGGAATAGGCGGCCTCGTACTCGCCTTGCAACCGGCGGGCGTCGCCGATCCAAACGTATCCTTCGGCGGCGGCGGCAGGGTTCGGTTTTTTCAGCTCCTGCGAGAACGATTCCACTGCCTGTTCGTGCAAGCCGACCGCCATGAGACATTGCCCGCGAAGTAAATAATCCATTTGCACCGGCTCGTTTTTTTCGAGCAGGGCCAGATCTCGCAAAGCGTCATTATATTTGCCCAGTTGCTGATACGACCGCGCCCGGTTCAGATATGCCGACCCTGCCTCTCGGGGGCGCTGGATGATGCAGGCGGAAAAATCAGTGATGGCGTCGTTGTACTGCCGCATCTTCATGTAACAGAAGCCGCGCTGGACCAGCGAGGGATAATCACCCGGTTTACGCTTCAGGACGATGCCGAATGCTTTCGCGGCTTCGGCATAATTATCGAGCGACTTCGCGCGATTTTCCACATCATCGTAAATTGCGGCTAATTCGAAATATAGAGCAGCGAGTTCTACCGGGGAAGCAATGTCGTACGGATTGTTTGCGATTCGGACCCTCAATTGCTCACTTCGCCGGCGATTATAATCGTTCAGTCGTTCCAGCGACAATTCCGCATTCTTCCGTTGCTCGTCCGCATTCTTGCGCTGTGCGTCGGCATTTTTCCGTTGTTGCTCGGCGGCGAACCGGGCAAGACTCGCCTCCTCAGCGGCGACACTTGCCTTCGCGTTTTCTGCCTCGGCGCGTTTGCGTTGTGTCTCCGCCGCCTCGGTCTGTACCAGTGCTTCCTTACGTTGCACTTCCGAATCCTCGCCGCGAACCTCGGCGAGATTTTTCTGTTTCAACGCCTCGTCTTTCGCAAATTCGGCCTGGGCGGCACTACTACGGGCTGCCTTAGCGGCAATATCGGCGCGGTTCCTCTGTGCTAGCGCTTCCCGCTCGGCTTGAACCGCTTTCGTTTCGCCCGCCTTCGCCCGCCGCTCGCTGGCGGTTGCCGCGTTGGCACTGGCGCGTGTTTGTACGGCACTTTTCCGCGCGGATTTCGTACTGTTCTCGGCCCGCTCCTGATTCCTCTTGGCGGTTTCCTCGGCAATATTTGCACGATTTCGTTCGTTCTCGGCGCGAATCTGTTCGCTCCGGGCGAGATTCGCCGCATCGCGTGCCTCTTCCGCTTTCCGAAATAGCTGTCCGGATAGCGCCCCCAGAGAGATGATTACCACTGCCGCGACCGAGCCGACTTGTATCCGCGCGGTGAATGCCGCGTGCCGCTGGCGCCGCAGTTCGGCATCCGGCATATTCCCCTGCACCCAATCCCGGTCGAAAACGGTCGCGTATATCCGGTTCCGCAGGCGTAGTAAACTCGTGCGCTCGTCCACGGTCGCGATACCCGCGAGGCGAAGCAGCCCGCAGAGCGGATTCGTCTCGTCGTCCTTGATGCGATCTCCGCGACGAAGCTTGTCGTAAAAGTCGAGCACATCGGCGAGAGGGGACTCGGAGTGAAGCAGGCGGTTTTGTACGAACGACAGATTATCGTCGCTATCGAGGGCGCGCTTGGAAAGGAAATGCCGCCTGGTGAGTTGGTCCACACCGGCGACCGTTTCGCACCGCTCGCGGGAAATCTCGCGGCACAACCGCTGGGTAAGATAAGGGTGCCCGTTCGTCCAGTACAACGCACGTTCTAACAGTTTGTCACCGTTCGGTCCCATGCCTTGCGCCAGCGGAGTGGCCTCCTGCGACCGGAAATCCATCAGTTTAACGCGCCGTCCGATGTTGAAGGGGGACATTCGTGTGTCCTGTATCAGATCTGCGGGGGTGGCGACCCCGATAATACAGAAGGTGAGGCGGTCATAGGTCGCGTCCTGCACCCGCCGATTGTAGCACTCGCGGATTCCGGCGAAGAACTCATCCGCGGAAAAGGGCAGGGATCGTACCGAATCGATCTCGTCCACGAATAAAATCAGCGGACGCGACGCTATCGCGGGCAGGACAACTTCTTTTAGCGTCGCGAAGAAGCGCTGCAAAGGTCCCAGTTTCCCGTTCGCCCGCCAGAACCGCTCGCATTCGTCCTCCATTTGAAGCTGTTCACTGAGTAGCACGACCAGTCCGTCGTACCACTGCTCGGCGGAAAGGTTTTGCCCCACGGCAGTCAGGTCCAGTACGGCGACCGCCGCGCCGTCTTCCTTGAGGCGTCGCACCGTGCGGATCATTAAACTGGACTTACCGATCTGGCGGGTATTTAGCACGTAGCAAAACTGCCCCACGATCAGCGCTTCGTATAGGTCCGTGTCCGCCTGGCGTGTGATATAGGACGGCGCAGTGGGTGGCAAAGTACCG
The DNA here is from genome assembly GCA_014379275.1 of Armatimonadota bacterium. Lineage (GTDB taxonomy): Bacteria > Armatimonadota > Armatimonadia > Armatimonadales > Armatimonadaceae > JACMIU01. The sequence goes on from JACMMA010000303.1 coordinate 16,964, forward strand.
CCGGTCACGTAGAAAGATTTCTCGCCTTTGACGAACGAATCGTGTGCGATGGCTCGGGGGAGCAGGGATACGGGTTTCTCAGCGGTCGGCATGAGTTGGTTTCTCGGACCTCATTATACCGTCGCTCTATCTGCGAGTCATGCGATGCATATTTACAGGTCTCGGAAGTTTTCCCGCGTGTCGCGGCGGGGCATCGGAGCCACGTTTTCTTCCCTGTCCGCCGCCATGGCGCCCCGGTCCGGCATGACGCCGGCTACCTGCCAGCCGTCGGCACCGCTCATGAGAATATATCCGTACCGGGCAATCCCGCCCGCTTCGGTCTGAATCTCCGCTTCCAGGAATGCTTGCCGTATTGTCCCCGGTTTACCCCTGATCTTCGCCGGGGAAATCGTAACTTTCTTCGCGGCGAGCATGGGGGCGTAAGCGCTGCGAATCATACTGCCGAATTGTGCGGGTTGACTCCCCCGGCGTATGTCGGATATGGCATACGTCAGAGCCTTCTCATAATCCTCATCCGCGATTGCCTTGAGCTGTCCCTGTACGACGATCTCAAGATCGGTCTGTGTTTTTGCGTCCGCTGTGTACGTGACCACCGGGACGGGGGTGGGGCGCGCCGCGGGGTCATTGGGACGCATAGCCCGCAACTCCTCCCGGTTTTTTTCCTCCGCCCCGGCCTCTATTTTCTGTGCGGCATCGGTGACGAATCGCACACCGGTCATCAGCACAATCAGCAGGACCACGGGTGCTGCGGCATAAAAAAGCACGCGCCGCTTGGGAGATGGGTTATCCATCTGCACCTGCGGCGCGCCCTCGGACGGCGTATCGTTTGCAGACTCTTTCGCTACGGACATGATCCATTACCTACTTCGCACATTCGTCGTGCATGTTCGGTGTCGAGTACGGGAAAATCGTCGGGTTCCCTTGTGCGTCTTTCGCGCCGGGCGGCGGCGTTAATGAAAAACCGCTTTTCGCCTGTAATGTTTTCGTCGACAGATCGTCCCCGTCGGCGATCGGGGCGAGTGCCATCGCTTTATACGCATACGCTCCCGCCGCGATCATCGCCGCGATCAAACTCACCGCGGCAACGAATGCCGGGCGATACGGGCGCCGGGGCGGCGCGAAGTGGACCGGTGTCATCGGCGCGAGCGTCGGGCTGACCGGAGCCTCGCCGCGGAACAGGAACGGTGTCCCGCCGACATCCTGACGGATCGCCCCGGCGACGAGCCGGGAAACCCGCGTAAATTCCGTCTGCTTCTCCTGACAATGCAGACACGATTGCAGGTGCCTCTTTACCCAGAAAGCACGCCACGATGAGAGTTCGCCATGTTGTAATAGAAAAATATCTTGGTCATGTTCAGTGCAATGCATGGTTACCCCCTTGCCCTCGCCGCTGTCTGATGATTCATTTTGCGTTGGGCAGGAACCAGAGGAGCGTCTTCCGAACGTGCCGCGGAAACCGCCGCCATTCGCTCCACTCCCGCCATCCCCTGCGCTACCAGATCGTGTCCTCGGTAAAACTGATACTTGACCGTGTTAAGGTTGCGATCCAGTACACGAGAAATCTCGGGCAGGGTTAACTCCGCCCAGTAATATAAATCCAAAACCTCGCGCTGTGCGGTAGGCAGTGTATCCACCACGATCCGCACCGTCTCCCGGGACTCGGCGGCGGCATACAACTCCTCCGGCGTCTTATAGGCGGTCATATCGCCGCTCGGCGACGCCGACATCGCCGCGTTCATCACGCCCTCCGTCAAAGCAGACGCCGACACCGCGCCGCCGGACCGTTTCTGCCCCCGGTGATAGTCCATACATTTGTGTACCGCGACGCCGTAAAGGAATGTCCGGAAACAGGCGCGGCGTTCGAAACGCGGCAACGCATTCCACACGCCGATCCAAACGTCCTGCGCCAGATCGTCCACCGCTTCCGCGCCGACCCGCCTTCCTATAAAGCCTTTGAGTTGCGCTTGATAGGTCGATACCAGCATGTCGAACGCGCGGCGGTCGCCGCGTCGCGCCGCTTCGACCAGACCGGCATCCCCGCCGGTTTGGTCATTCGCTGTAAATTTATCGGTTATTTTCTGCCAAAAAGACACGTCTTCTATACGCCTTCCGAAACGGTTTCGAAGCCGCTTATTGTACGCCATTTCGCTCGGACCCGCGAGGGGAACAATTTGGTTCACTCCTTTGGTCGGTGCGAAAGCGGGTTAAGTTGGTTTATCCAAAATGTAGTCTCAGCCAAACAACCAGGGAACGCCAGAGGTGTTGTCCGACCGAAGTATTCGCGAAAAGTACGACCAGGGGAAAGGCGGCGCAGATGGCCAGGCTTACCATCAGCGGGGCGAGTCGCTGCCGCCGTGCATATAACCGGGAAACGCCGCGCGCGTCGACGAGGCGGCTACCGACCTTCAAACGCACCAGAAACGTAGACGCCATCCCGCCACGCCCTTTATCGAGGAAATCCTCCAGGTGCGAATGGGTTCCCACGGCGACAATCAGGTCCGCCCCGCGCTCATAGGCTAGGAGAAGTGCGGCATCTTCGGAGGTTCCGGCGACCGGAAAGGTTTGTGCTTCGAGACGGAGCGACTCGACGCGTTCCAGACCAGGCGCGACAGAATTTCCGGACGTCAGCGGGCGGGAGTATGCATGAACGATCAGTTCCGCGCCGCACCTCAGACCCGCGTCGGAGATGGAGTCCATATCGCCCAGGATGATATCCGGGCGAACCCCCAGCGTGAGAAGGGCGTCGGCGGCGCCATCTACCGCGATCACCGCCGGGCTCTGCTCGCGCAAGAAAAGCCCCAGTTGCGCCAGGTCCTCCTCGTAACCGTCCCCGCGAACAACAATAAGCACGGCGCGACCGGCAAGAACGGTCCGTGTCTCGGGAACCGACACCGGGTCCAGCAGCAGGCTTCGCTCTTCCTCGCGATCCAGGTAGCGCAGGGTGTTTTGTGCGAAGTCGGAAAGCGCGTCATTCAGGTTCGCCCGCGCGGCGCGCATCTTGTCTTCCAAAATCGCGGACGTGAACGGCGCTAAGCGAATTATGGTGCCGGATTGTTCCAGCACACCGCCAGAAATCCTGCCGAGTTCTCCGTCGCGCAGGATGGCGAATAAATCTTCCGCGCCGGAGCCGCCTTCGTAAAGAGCAATTCCTGCGCGAAGCAGAACCTCGGGACCCCGGTTCGGGTAGCGACCGGATACGAACGGGACATTGTTGATTACCGCGAGCGGACGCGCCGCGACCAGGGTGCGTGCGGCGACACTATCTAAATCGGCATGGTCGAGTACCACGATCGCACCGGGGGTGAGAGTGGGAGCGAGAACCTTGGTGCGTCTACCCAGGCGAACCATGCTTGTCGCACCCCGTTCTCGCTGGGGTAGCGATGCGTCGGCAGCGATGCGCCCGGCTTTTGTCCCTGTCGTCTGATCTCCCTTTTGCACCATATTCCGCTATTACGACGATTATGCGTCCGGTGTTCGCCAAATGTCAACAGAAAGGTTACAGATTACCAGGGTGGTGAATTCGAGGCGTTTACTCGCTCCCAGGATCTTGTACCCATCGTTGCCTTCAACCATGCGATATGGTGAAGAACCGGTACGTCTTGTCGTGAACACGAGCGATGCTGAAGAATCTGCCGACTAACGTCGGGCGCGTTGATGTTTGTCGTTCCGAGTTCGCCGGAACCGATTGATTCCAACAACTCTGTAGGCGCTTCGCTTCCCCACTCAGTGCGATCATCGCCCATACCTGTGTTTCCGCATTCGCGCGGGCGATCCGCTCCTCGATCACCGCCTCTTGCCATACGTTTCGTGCCGTTTCGGCAAGACCTCCCGACACACGCAAATTGCGCTCTGCCTCCTCCCGCCACTCCGATGCGCCTCGCAAATCCCGTTCCGCGTCTTCGGAGGCGGCAAGCCGTTCTCGAATCGCCGAAGAGGACACGGCAGTAAAACCGATCACCTGACGAACTTCACTGTTGAAACGACATAATCGCTGCAAAAACTCCGATGTTTTTTCCATTCTTGCTCCCCTGAACCCTTGTGTTCTAAAACAGCGATCTCACTGCCTTCACTTCGTTGATAATCGAAGTGTTGCTATGCAAGCACTGTGCCACACTTGCTTACGGTGTATCACTTTGTACCCGAGTAATCGGCAAGGAATGACGCATCGGATCGGAAGAATGCGAAAATTCACAGGGGAAAATCAGGTAGTATGGATGAGATATCAGAAATAGAAGCGAGATATGTATGGCAGGCTATTACAACGACGAAGATCTGGCCCGGTTCGGCGAGATCGGGCGTGAACGGGCGGATTTGACGGAAAAGTTCTTCGCATACTACGGTGCGACGCTGGAAGCGGGGGAACTGACGAAACGCGAGAAAGCATTGATCGGGCTTGCCGTCGCTCACGCGATCCCCTGCCCGTATTGCATCGACTCGTTCGCGCAAACATGCCTCGAAAATGGGGTGAGCACCGCACAGATGGTCGAAGCGATCCACGTCGCGAGTGGCATCCGGGGGGGAGCGACCCTGATACACGGTTTGCAAGCCCTGAACGCCGTAGACAAGGTTTCGATGTAGCCGCCGATGGGAGCGAAACTATTACCGACGTTCGCGCAATCACTTTCCGGCGCGGATCTGTTTCCGCTGACTGCCACCGGCGTTTCCACACTCCAGGTGAACGTCGGCAAGCGCTGTAATCAGGCGTGTAAACACTGCCACGTCGACGCCGGGCCACAACGCTCCGAGGAGATGACTCGCGAAACGACGGAACTGGTGATCGAGGCGCTACGCAGTCATGCCACCATCACAACGCTAGATATTACCGGTGGCGCGCCCGAACTCAACCCTCATTTTCGCTACCTCGCGGAGGCGGCCAGACAACTGGGACGGCACGTCATCGACCGATGTAACCTGACGATCTTGTTCGAGCCGGGACAAAAAGACCTCGCGCATTTTTTGGCGGCGAACCGTGTGGAAGTCGTCGCTTCGCTACCGTACTATCTCGCGGAGCGCACCGACCGACAGCGCGGACTGGGCGTCTTCGATAAAAGTGTGGAAGGTCTGCATCTGCTCAATTCTCTGGGGTTCGGGGTGGAAGGTTCCGGCCTGACGCTAAACCTCGTTTACAATCCGAACGGGGCGTTTTTGCCGCCCGATCAGACTGCGATGGAGACCGAATTCCGGCACGAACTGAAAACGCGCTACGGCATCGTGTTCAGTAACCTGTTTACCCTCACGAATCTGCCGATAGCCCGGTTCAAGCATTTTTTGGAGCGTTCCGGCAACTACGACAAGTATATGGCGAAGCTATCGGGGGCGTTCAATCCCGGAGCCGCCGCGAACGTGATGTGCCGCTCGCTGGTGTCGGTCGGCTACGAGGGCACGCTCTATGACTGCGACTTCAACCAGATGCTGGAACTACCGGTCGATCCCGAAATGCCTGGTCATATCCGGGATTTCGATGCGTTTCTGCTCGCCCGTCGGCGTATCGTGACGGGGTCGCACTGCTACGGTTGCACGGCGGGCGCAGGCTCGTCCTGCGGTGGTGCGGTGGCGTAACCATCTCCTGGTGTGAAATAAATGGCAGGCCTATCATGCAACCAACAGGGTAAACTTTCTCCGTAAACGTAGTCTACCGAAGCACCTAGACGGAGCGAACGGCATGTCTCTTCGGCAATGAACAACGTTGTTCGTTGCACTTTGACTATCGATGAGCGTCGGGCACGACCCAGAAACGGAACTAAGTCATGGTATTTCCAAAACGTTTGCTAGCAATCCCTTTCGCGTTGGTGGGGGCGGTCTGGGTTTCGACGACGTGCCCCGTACAAGCGGCGTCGCTTGAGACTTTTGTCATGGGGACAACGGGACAATCTAACTGGTCGACCTACGGTGTTCCCACGCCCGTGTATGATAACTTCGGCGTATGGGGTGGGAGCATCCCGACCAACCCGGCAGGGCTTGCCGCTTCCGGCATTGCCGGCACCACCCGTCTCAATAACTCCGCCGCTGCCGCCTCACTCACCGATTCCATCACGGCAGGCGGGAGCGGCCTTTCGGCGTTCGGGGCATGGACGTACAGCGGCTCATCCCGCGTCAACGTCAATTATGGAAAGTTGGGATCAGAGTCGCACGCGATCCATACCGGAAACGGAGATAACATGACGGTGAATAATGCCGAGTCCTACGGCATTATGCACGACTCGCTGAATCCGACGAGTCCCGGCGTTATTGCCGGAGTCAACGGGACAATGCGACTTGCCGTTACCGTGGATGGCATGATGAAGGTGTCCGGTAAGGGGACCGTGGGTATGATGTTACGCTACGGGTTCGGAGCACCGATGCCTGTGATGGACAAAACCCTGCTCGAAACATTCGTCGATATTTACGGCAACGGTGTCCAAACTTACGGGCCGCATAGCTCGTTCGGCTCTTTTGTCACGCCGCCAGGGATGGCGTTCACCTACGGACCGAACGACCCCTCCGGGTTGCCCTCCTCCATAGAGTTCGGCGGCGCGACGACGGTCTATGCCACCGTTCCCATCACTTTCGGAGGCGACACCGATTTTCGGATGGGTATGATGACCTGGGTAAACCCGGGTAACGGTAGCGGGATACTGGATACGGGGTTTGGACAGACCGCGACGATAACCGGCATCGAACTGTTCGACAACCTGGGGCAATCCGTCCCGGAATTTACGATCTCGTCCGGCTCTGGCACGCTTTACACGGCGAGTGGTGTGCAGGTAGTGGTCGTTCCGGAGGCGGGAACGCTCGCACTGCTGATCGCCGGAGCGTCGATCGGTTTGATACGGATCCGTGCCCGACAGGGGGCAGAGTCCCGGTGACGCACGAATCATCCGTAAACCGGTCATAATAAAGGCAGATCGGTGCTGACGGGGCGAGGCGACACGCTCGCCCGCCCAATTGGCAACCCTTTTTTAGAGTGGAGAACAGGATGGACTTAATAAAGCCGGGGAGTCCGGTGCCCGCGTTCACGCTCCCGGACGCTCAGACCGGGCGACGCATAGAGTATGGTTCGTTTCTGCGGAAGCGGCGCATCATAATTCTGCTTTTGAACGATGCCGGGCGGGAATGGTTCGCGGGTGC
>JACMMA010000304.1 GCA_014379275.1 Armatimonadota bacterium
TAGTGCGCTTTGCCATTGGGAAAATATGCCGAAGAAGAGTGCCGACACAGTATTCGACGGCCCCGGGTCGGTTTCCTACCACCTCAGCTACAATGCAATATTTGTGCCGACGAAAAGCGCAAAAACTTCTACCAGGTTCCCTACCGCCTGCCTTTAATCTGACTGATGATAGTGCTGTCCGTGATTTTCGTGTCGTCCGCCAGCAGGAACGCCTTCGACAGAATCACCGACAATCGTGCGTCGCCCTCGAACGGAAGGAGGATACTCCCAGTCTCTGTGTCCGTCCTTCGCCCCGGCACGATGCACAGATACTGGTCGTTCGGCTCCATCAGGATGTTCGCGGAGCCGAGGTGTATTTTATACGTTCGTAGATCGCCGCGCACACGCAGGAACCGCCCGGAAAGTTTGCACTTAGCGGCGATTTTGAGACGCGGCAGCAACTTCGCCAGCACCGCGCCGCGCGTTTCGGCGGACGCGGAGAGTTCGCCGAAACCGTACTCGTGCCAGTAGCTGCCGAACGCACTCCGGTTCGCACCGGTGTCCGCCCACGCCGGATCGTTCCCGACACTCGCGACGCCGACGAAAAGGTCCACGTCGCGCAGGATCTCCGAGAAAGCCAGTGCCGGGACTTCGGTTAGGGCGAGCGGCTCCCTTTCCCCGAGGCGGTAAAAGCGGACCTGATCCGTAGAAACATATGTGTATATGCCCGCGTCGCTGAGATCGTTGCCCGCGCCCGAAAGGAAATATTCGGCGCGCAGGTTCCAACCCGCAAGGGTCCGCTCCGCCTGTTCGTCCCCGCCCCCGTCCCACCCACCCTGCAAGGCGTGCCTCCAGCCGCGCCCATGGGCGAGCGCGTTCATTTGATGTTGCTTCAAGATATGCCCGGCGAACCGGTTGGAGTACCTGCCGGTCGAAAGTTCCGCTTCGGTGAGCAAATACACTTCGCGGTACGCCTGCTTGAACGGTTGCACGACGCCGAGCGCGGCGAGCCGCTCGCGCCAGCGGAGGACATACTCCGGCGCGAAGCCGAGCGGATGCCATAGCGCGACCGTGGTTTCGGAAGAAAGCCAGGACAGCGGTTCGCCGTCAACGTCGGCGAACTCACCGGTAGCGGCGTCATAGAATCCCTCGCCTTTCGCGCCACCTTCCGCGAAGTGCCACACAAGCCGGTTCGCGAGACGCGCCAACAGGGGGTGCGTGACGAAGCGGGACACGAAATCGGCGTACTTCCAGGTGCGTCGCGCGAGATAAAACCCGTCGAACCGCATCTTCTGCGCGGTCAGTGTTTTGCCCGCCGCGTCGGCGTCGGCTTTCAGAGCTTTAAAGCGCTCGGCGTTTTCGCCCGTTTTCAAGACTGTTGGTACGGTTTTGAGGGTTTTACCGTCGGGGGCGAAATACGACAGAGACACCTCGCCGGTATTCCTGTCCACTACGCACACAACGACATATTCCCCCGCGTCGCCGGGGAACGTTTCGCGGCGTGTACCGTCCGCGTCCAAGCCGTACGTCGGCACGGATAGATCCTCCAGGTCGTCTTTCGTCACCCCCTGGCGTTTGGCGACGGTTTCCAGGGTGCGTTCGATAACGGCGAGCGTAGGGCGGTGCGCCACGCGGGTTCGCAACCGGGAAAGGGCGGGAACCGCTTCGGGGTTACCGGGCGAGTCGCCCAGTGCGTAAATCGCCGCCGAAGCCGCCCGCACCGCCCACGAGCCCTGACCGGGGATTTTTGTGAAGCAGACGGCAGCCATTTTCCCCAGAGCGCGCGCTATTTCCGGCTCGTCGCGACCCGCCGAAGCCCACGCCAACCCCTTCAGAATGCCGACATTGCGGTCGGTATGTTTGCTGATAGTTTCTGTCCATTCCGAAGTTTGTCCCCGATAAGATTCCTTGTGGAAAACGGTTTCTACCGGCGGTGCGGACACCGCGGAGAACCATCGGGCAACAGTCGGGGCAAATCTCGCCCCGATGGTATCCGAGAAACCCCGCGCTTTTTCCGTCCATTTCCTGGATGGTTTGGAGCCGTCCGCCGTCAGACCGTGGGCGAAGAGTTGTTTCCAGGCGGACGCTTCGCCGGGATCCAGACCGTTCACGTCCGCGATAGTCAGCGTCGCCCATGTTTCGCCGGAGTCGTCGGGGAGAACACCGCCCTCCGCGTCCCCAAGCAGGGTGTTCACAAGGACCGCTATCTTTGCGGCTTCCGCCCCCGCTTCTTTCCTCACCGAACTGTAAATCTGCTGGAGTTTGACGCGAAGGTCGCCGGAAAGTGTTTCTCCGGCGTCCAGGAACCGGCGCACCGGGCGCAGACGCGGTGCGAACCGGTAGCTATACGCCCCAAACTTGTTTTCCAGAACGCCGAGCAATTGTTCGGCGGTGAAGGGCAGGTCTCGTTGCAGCAAGTTCGTTTCCAAACCGGTGCAATAATAATCATATTCCGTGCTCCTACAAAGTTGAACCAGCACAGCGATCTGTACTTCGGGGGGAGAGTTCAAAATAGCGTTGCCCGCTTCCAGGTCTTTCGGTTTCCAGTCCTGATACCCGCGCGCCTTGCGTTTCGCTTCATTTTTGCACTCCTTGAGTAGCCTTCTCGCTTCCCCGTCCGGCTCGCTCAGCGGGGTAATTGCCTGCTTAATCCAATTGCTGATAAACATCTGATTCATCCTCCGACCAACGGGACCCGTTTCCCTCTTTCCTTTCGTCCGTCACTGTGTGCGTCGGGTCAGAAACGGAAACAAGGGTGGTCCGTATTTTCTGGGAACCGGTGCTGGCTCCCTACCATACCTCCGGGATTTTGTGGTAATCACCCCGTTTTGTTACGGACTTACCGGGAGCCGGGGGCGACTTCACACCGCGCTATTCCCTGCTGTCCTATCGCGCCTGACGGCATCGGCGGACTAATCCTACGCCAAGTACACCCCCGCCAGAGTTGAAGGAAGGGTTCCCACTTCGGGTGATACCGTCACGGTGATATTCGCGAGTACCGCGCTGTGGTTCGACGCCGCCGTATTCCCGAAGTTGTCGCGCTCGTCTACCCGGGCGAACAGTGGGTCAGCCCGCCAGGCTAAAAATCCTCCGCATAGATAGGACTAACGCCAGGCACGCCGCTGGCGAAGTATAAATCGTTTCCGTTAAGGCATCACGAAGAGGAGGTTACGATCCGCCTACCAAGGCGATTCATCTGCGCGACTTGAGGGCACGTCTTGACGGACGTATTCTCGCGCCGTATACTAACCTTCGCGTCGGCGGAAGTCGGCGCCTTCACCGACACGTGCCGAAGTGATGGAATGGTAGACATGCGCGCCTCAAAAGCGTGTGGGGAAACCCGTGCGGGTTCGAGTCCCGCCTTCGGCATCCATCTTTAGGAAGAAAATCCGACGCCATGAAACAGCAACTACCGGGCTGGCTTTCCGGCAGCATCGTCGCCGCCGTCGCAATCGGCTCCGTGTACTTGCTCGGTGTGTCCACCACTCCCTCCGAAGAGCGCGCGTTAAACAAACCCGCCCCCGCGATTCAAGGCACACTGACTACCGGTTCGCCGTTCCGGCTTTCCGACTATCGCGGCAAAGTCGTTATGATCAACTTCTGGGGGACGTGGTGCGGACCCTGCATCCAGGAATTGCCGGACCTGATCGCGGTGCAATCGAAATACCAGGCACGCGGCTTCACCATTATCGGTCTCGCCGACAACAACGACCCCCGCCTCACCGAAGTGCAGTACCGCGAAGCGTTACAGGACTACATTTCTGAGAAGGGGATTAATTATCCGAATGTCCCGATCCCCGACGGAACCAAGGCCGCCTATGGCCTGGAAGCGTTCCCCACCTCGCTCCTTCTTGACAAGAACGGCAAAGTCGTTTACGCTACCGTCGGTCCGATAAACCCCGCCGAAATCGGGGAGCGGATCGAAAAACTTCTTTAGGACAACGGTACACTTCTATGACCACGCGCAAAGCGGTAATCACGGCGGCAGGGCGGGGGACCCGTATGTTCCCGGCGACCCGCGCGATCCAAAAAGAGCTACTGCCCCTCGTGGACCGCGACGGACTATGCAAGCCGACCATCCAGATCATCGTCGAGGAATGTCTGCGGGCGGGCATCGAGGAAGTCTGCATCGTTGTCGAGCGCGGCGGACAGGGGCCGTTCCGCGAACATTTCCGTGCGTTCACTGAAGAAGAGAAAAAGGTTTTCGCGAAGAAGCCGGACCTGTACGCGGCGGGCGAGCAACTCGCCGAACTCAGCGAGCGCGTTTCCTATGTCGAGCAGCCGTCACCAGAGGGTTTTGGACACGCGGTGTATCAGGCGAAAGCGTGGGCGGGAGACGAACCGTTTGTTTTACTCCTCGGCGATCACGTATATACGACACGCGAGGGTGTACCATCGCCCGTCGCGCAAATCGTCGCCGTCGCGAACGAGACGGGCGGGAGCGTGACCGGGGTTCGCCTCGACCCCGAATCCGATGTGAGCGTCACCGGAGTTTTGAAGTGTGAACCGCGCAACGGGGGACTCGCCGCCGACGCCCCCGGGCAATCCTACAATATTCTGGCGCTGAAGGAGAAGCCGACACCGGACGAAGCCCGCGCGACGCTTCGCACCGCCGGGGTGAAAGAGGGTTTCTATCTCTGCCACTTCGGAATCCATCTTTTTACACCCGACATTTTCGACTGCCTGGGGCATTTGATCGAAAACAATATCCGCGTCAAGAACGAGTTCCAGCTGACCAGTGGACAGGAACTTTTGCTGGAGCGGAGTTTGTCGGGTGCTGGCGCACCCTATGGGGCCGTTTTCCTGGATGCGGACCGATGGGACATCGGTATGCCGGACGTGTACTTAGAATCGCTGACCGCCTATGGTCTGCGCGGTCCTTTCGCGGCTCGCATGAGATCCGTCACAGTTGACAACACGCCGTAGGGCGCGATACATTCAAAACAATCACATAGCGTTTTACGTTTCTGCTGGGGGGACCGCGAGTGCTTATGGCACGGTGCGGCTGAGAGGGCTTAGAGCCGACCCCGGAACCTGAACCGGTTCGTACCGGCGTAGGAAAGCGGAGCGAGAAAGCCGAATGTCGCGTCGTTTCGCTTCTATTCGTGCCGTGTATCGTAATTCAAGCCGCCTTTTTTACATTCGGGAAGGCGGCTTTCGTATGCCGCCTTTCCCCAAGCGAAAGGCTTTGTCATGAAAAACCGAAATGGTTTCACTTCTGCGAAACGCGCCTCGGGCGTAAGCGTACCTCAGGCACGTTTCGCGAGCGCGTTTACGCTCATCGAACTGCTGGTCGTCATCGCCATCATCTCCTTGCTCGCGGCGATACTTTTCCCTGTGTTCGCCCAGGCCCGCGAAAAGGCGAGACAGACCGCCTGCGTTTCCAACCTGAAACAAATCGGGCTTGCTGTGCGAATGTATGTCCAGGACTACGACGAGACATTCCCGATTTTTCACGCATACAATTCGGCGGTTGCCCCCGGTCAGCCCGGACATAAGGGCGTGGAAGTCGAACTGGAACCCTACACCAAAACCCGGGATATTTTCCGGTGCCCCGACGACAACGGCGGCCCGGCGTCCCGCACCGATGCCCCCGGGTCCGATTCGTATCGGGATGCCTACGGTTCGTCGTATCGGTTTATGGCGGCGTGTTTTACCGTGGTCCACGGACCCGATGGTTCCTACCAGAACAACGCACCGATCGATATGAACTATCCGCCCAAAACGGTAACCGATGCAGACTACGCCTATCCTGCCGAGACCCGCATCATGCGCGACGAAATGTTTTCGTTCTTTGACGCGAAGAGTGACCCGGGCGGCGCGAAATACTACTACACCCCGGGATTTTACGAACCGTGGCATCAGAACGGGGGGGCGATGGTTTTTGCCGACGGTCACGCGAAGTTCTATGTCAGCGAACTTGCCTTCCAAAAAACGCGCGCTACCCCGGACGGCAAAAACTTCATCGACGACGGTTGCTGGTACTACTGTGAATAACAACGTGATGGACCACGTTGTGGTTGTCTGTAATGCGCCGATGGACGCGGTGGCGGAACGACTCTTGACTGGAGTCGCCCGCCGCCCGTTTACGCTATTCGTCGGTGTGGATGGGGGAGCATCCCGTTTAAGCGCACTGGGCGTACTACCGCACGTTGTTACGGGCGATTTCGATTCGCTGACGGATGCCGACCTCGCGCGGTTCGAGTCGCAGAACGTGACGGTCGTTCCGACACCGGATCAGGATTACACGGACCTTGACAAAGCCCTGACGTACGTGCGATCCATCAGCACCGATGCGCCTATCGAAATATTCGGTGCGGTGGGCGGGAGGCTGGATCACACGTACTCGGTTTTGTCGTCGGTGATAAAACATGGCGTGCTTGCCGGGGCGGACATCCGTCTCGTCGACGGGATCGGGGAGACGCGCCCGGTCCGTGGGGGTGAACTCGTCTTACAGGGAGACCGTCTGCCGGGGCGTATCATGTCGCTACTGACGTTCGGCATCGTGCGGGAAGTGACGGTGACCGGTGTGCGATGGGGCCTGAATGGGGCGACCCTCGCGCCGGGTGTTCGGGATGGCACGTTGAACGAGATCACCGATACGGAGGTCCTGGTCCGATGTGAAAAGAACGCGCCCTTATTGGTGCAGACTCACCACTCTCCGTTGCCAGAACGCACCACGGCGCGTTAAAAACGCTGCCCTCCGCCCCCAGTACTCGGGGTGGAGGGCAGACGCGTATTCGCTCTTCCGCTCTAACGGCGCTTTACCGGAGGAGGGTTGATACCATTGCCATCGGGCGCAGGATAGGCGACGACAGAGTTCGTGGGCGGTACCGTCCCCGTAATCGGTACCCGACCCTCGCTATGATTGTTTCCGCTCACATCCATATCCTTGAGTTCGGAGCGCATCAACTGTGTCGCCAGCAGGGTTTGAATCACCCCGGTGATCTGATCCGTCGCGCCGCCCGCCGCGCCGCGTCCCTCCGCCGCGCTCCCGCTATTGATGTTGACCATCCTCGCCTGGGCGAGTGCTTGCGCGATCGCCGGAGTGATGAGTGGCAACATTTCTAACTGCTTGAGCTGCAGATAGGCTTCGCCACCGTCCCGGATCGCATCATTCACCGAGCGGATCGCGTCCGCTTGCGCCGCACCGAGGGCACGGATCTTGACCGCTTCCGCGTCCGCACTCGCTTCCGCCGCGATGCGTAGCTTCATCGCGTCGGCGGTCGCCTGTGCGATCTGTGTCGCCTTCAGCTCCGCCGTGCGCTGGGTGGCAAGTGCTTCCTGCCGCATCGCTTCCGCGGTGGCGATGGTAGCCGCGTTCTGGGCGCGACGCTCTTCCAGATCACGTTGCTTGTCGTTCACCGCCTGTTCGGCGGCGA
>JACMMA010000305.1 GCA_014379275.1 Armatimonadota bacterium
CGTCCGGCGGCGCCCGCGAGTGTTACATGCCGTGGAACGGTGCGGGGGCGGCTGTCACCGCACTCCTCGCCGACAAAGAGGGGGCGTTTATCGCGACCGATAAAGGTGTCCAGAGGATCGTACTGGGGCAACCGACGGAAACCGACGGGTACGGCGGATATGTCCGTGTACCGCTCGGCGACGATTATGCCTATCCCCGGAGCGACCGCGAGCAACAACTCTTAGCCGGGATCGATGAATGGCAGGGCGTGCCGTACCGTTGGGGCGGGCAAACAAAAGCGGGCGCGGACTGTTCCGGGTTTGTCGGCGCGGTACATCGGAGTCTCGGCGTCAACCTGCCCCGTACTTCGAAACAGATGGGCGAAACGCGGATGGGAGCACGGGTGCGCGACGAATTGCGCTACGGCGATACCCTGGTTTATCCCGGTCACGTCGCCCTGTATATCGGAAACGGGCGCACGGGGGAAACGGTCGGTGGTAGCAGTACCAGCACGAACGGCTCGGTCAGCAAGTCCACCATCTGGCGGCGTCGCAACGTGATCGTGAAGCGGTTCCTGCCGTAAGGTTAATCGGGGAATGAAATTCCCCGGAAACGCCGGGTGGTTCCATAGTCGGTATTCCCATCGGGATTACGCCGTGTTATCATAAGACGATGCTCGAAGAAAACTTCCCCCGCAATATCGTTCTGGTGGGGTTCATGGGGTGCGGGAAATCCACGGTCGGCAGGTCGCTCGCAGCACGACTCGGCAACTCCTGGCGATATGTTGACTCCGATGTTCGACTCGCCGAAGTCGCCGGGTGCGACATCCCCACGCTTTTCAAAAACGAGGGCGAAGACAATTTCCGGCGCCGTGAAACGCAGATATTAACCGGGTTGTGCGCGGGTGAACGGCTCGTGATCGCCACCGGCGGCGGGGCCGTCCTGCGCGACGAAAACATCCCGGTGCTCCGGTCGGCGGGATTGGTCGTCTGGCTGACGGCGCGGGCGGACGTGGTCGTCGCGCGTACGGAACGCCGCGAAGCCGACCGCCCGCTACTGGCGAATCGTGGGGACAAAGATCTGCTGACGCATATTCTGACCCTACTCGGAGAGCGGGGACCGCGTTACCAGCAGGCGGCGCATCTCATTGTAGACACATCGGATCGAACGCCCGACAACATCGCGGCGGAGATAGAGCGAAAGGCGCGGCAGTGGCAGAAATAGTGCACGTCCCTTTGGACGGCGGGCGGGCGTACGACATTCATATCGGGGCGGGGTTGCTGACGAATGTCGGCGAAGTGGTGAACGGGGTAGCACGGTCAAACCGGGCGGTGATCGTGTCCCAACCCCCGATCGCGAAACACTACGCGAAAACCGTCGCGGATTCGCTCGTCGCCGCCGGGTTCGACGCGCCGGATGTGGTGCTGTTTCCTGCCGGGGAACGTTACAAAACGCATCGGACGCTGGAAAAACTGTACGGCGCGTTATACGAACTGCGACCGGCGATCGATCGCAAAACACTTCTTGTCGCACTCGGCGGCGGGGTCGTCGGCGACGTGGTCGGATTTCTGGCGGCGACCTATCTACGCGGCTTGGACTACGTTCAGGTCCCGACTACCCTTCTCGCGATGGTGGATTCGTCGGTGGGCGGCAAGACCGGAATCGACTACCGGGCGGGCAAGAACCTGATCGGCGCGTTCCACCAGCCCCGTGCTGTATTCGCGGACACGGCGACGCTACGGACGCTGCCGGTTCGCGAACTGCAAGCGGGTTCCGCTGAGGTCATCAAATACGGCGTGATCCGTCTCCCCCGTTTGATAGACGACGTGATCGCTTCTTCCGAGTTTGGCACCATTTGTGGTCCACGCTACCCTCATGCCGTGCTGAGCGGTGCGATCCGGCGATCCTGCGAAATAAAAGCAGAGGTTGTCACGCGGGACGAGTACGAAACGACGGGGTTGCGGGCGATCCTGAACTTCGGTCACACCATCGGTCACGCGGTCGAGGCGGCGACCAACTACCGGCGGTACAAGCACGGCGAGGCGGTCGCCATCGGCATGATCGCGGCGGCTTGCATCGGCGAGGTCGCGGGAGTCACCCCGCCGCAAGTCCGGGATGACGTGCGCCGCGCCGTCTTCAACGCGAAACTTCCGTCCGCGCTCCCCGACGACGTTTCCGATGACGCCCTTATCGCCCTTCTCGGGCGCGACAAGAAATCGGAGAACGGCGCACCGAAATTCGTCCTCGCCCGCGCACTCGGTGATGTCGTGTCGGGAGTCGCGGTGGAAGAGTCGGCGATCCGAGAGGGGCTGGCGATGCAACGGGCGAAGTATACAGCCGAGGGCGTTCCGTCATGAAGGCGATGATACTTGCGGCGGGCGAGGGGACGCGACTGCGCCCCTTAACGCTCACCCTCCCAAAGCCGATGGTTCCCGTGGCAAACGTGCCGCTTCTCGTCCGCACGGTGCGTCTGCTCAAGCAACACGGCATCACGGAAATCGCGGTGAATCTGTATCACCAAGGCGACATTATCCGCGAAACGTTCGGCGATGGGGCGGCGTTCGGCGTTCGCCTCCATTACTCCGTCGAAACCGAACTCCTGGGCACGGCGGGCGGCGTGAAGCGTATGCAGGATCTCCTGGACGAACCGTTCCTTGTCCTGTACGGTGACAACCTGTACCGCGCCGACTTCGCTCCGCTGATCGAAGCGCATCAAAACAGCGGTGCACTCGTCACGATGGCGACGTTCCCGACGCCGAACCCGACCGTCTGCGGTTTGGTGGTGACGGACGAAGCCGGCACGGTGACCCGCTTCCAGGAAAAGCCGTCCGCACGCGAGGTGTTTACCGATCAGGCGAACGCGGGCGTATATGTTTGCGATCCCGCCATTTTCCATTACATTCCCACGGACACCGTATACGATTTTGGCAAGGACGTTTTTCCGGCAATTCTTGCCAGCGGCAGTCACAAGATGATGGCGCGGCCGCTCGCGGGTTATTTGCAGGATACCGGGACCGTGGAAAACTACCGCAAGGCGAACTGGGACGTTCTGGACGGCGAGACGGGCGACCCGCCCCTCGCGATCTGCGGCGTGACGATGGGGGAGGACACGATGGTCGCGTCGTCGGCGTTCCTGGACGGGCATAACGTCATCGGCGGCAACTGTTTTGTCGCGGAAGATGTCACGCTTACGGAAACGATTTTGTGGGACGGCTGCACTATCGAGCGGGGCGCGACCGTGACTAACGCTATCCTGGGGCGGCGCGTTGTGGTCGGGGCGGGGGCGGTCGTCGGTGCGGGCGCGATCCTCGCCGATGACGTGACGGTGTCGCCGGGTGCCGTGGTGCCGGAGAACGCCCGCATCGCGCCGGGAACCGTGATAAAAAATTAACCAACCATGATCATCACGCAAACCCCGCTGCGTATCTCGTTCGCCGGTGGCGGCACCGACTTCAAGGGCTACTACGAAAAAGCCGGTGGTGCGGTGCTGTCGTCCGCCATCGACAAATACATCTATGTCATCGTCAAAGAGCGGTTCGACAAAAAGATCCGCATCGGCTATTCGCGCACCGAGATGGTGGACGCCGTCGCCGAGATCGAGCACGAGTTAGCCCGCGAGGCACTGCGCATGACCGGCGTGGACAGCGGTATCGAGATCGCGACTATGGCGGACATTCCCAGCGAAGGGAGCGGCTTGGGGTCATCGTCGGCGGTGACGGTCGGGTTGCTCCATGCCCTGTACGCATTTAAGGGCGAACTGGTGACGCCGGAAACGCTGGCGCGGCAAGCGTGCGAGATCGAGATCGGTATATTGGGCAAGCCGATCGGCAAGCAGGATCAGTACATCGCGGCATACGGCGGCTTGCGCTTCATCGAGTTTCACGCGAACGACGACGTATCCGTGACCACGGTCCCGATGGACGACGACAAGCGGCGGCGGTTCGGCGAGAATATCCTCCTGTTTTATACCGGCGTGACGCGCAAGGCGGACGCGATCCTTTCCGAGCAGAAAGACAATATCGACGCGCAGGTAGAAACGCTGGACCGGATCCGGGCGCAGGCGCGCGAAGTGCACGACGCCCTCGCGGAAGGCGTGATGAACCGCGTCGGGCGGATACTGGACACCGGTTGGCGCAACAAAAGGCAGTTAGCCGGTCAGATCACGAATGCCGCGATTGACAGCATGTACGACCGCGCCCTGGACGCCGGGGCGTCGGGCGGTAAGATCGCGGGCGCGGGGGGCGGCGGCTTCCTGCTCCTCTACTGTCCGCCCGACCGTCAGGCGCAAGTTCGCGAGGCACTCAGCGACCTGAAAGAGTTGCCGTTCGCCCTGGAGCGCGACGGCACAAAGGTGATCCTAAACGCCCGCCGATAGCGGGAGGAGTGGGGAGGTGCGAAGCCGATGTTTTATACCACCGCTTATTTCCTGTTTGCGTATCTCCTGGTTTGGGGACTCTCCTGCATTACGCGGCGGATCATCCGTGCTCTCCCCGGCGACCGTTTCAACGCCCACCGTCGCACTGTCGCGTGGCGAACATGTCTGGCGGTTTTGCTCGCCACGCCGTTTTTACCCTACGCCGCCGTCGCCCTACAGACCGCGATATTTCTACCGTCGCTCCGTCCCGATATTCGTCAGGCGATGCGTGACACGTCGTGGTCGGACGGAAACTTCATCGGTTGCCGCATTCTCTGGATAACTCCCAACACATGTCATGTCGCGGTGCGGCACTTATGTTTCGAGGATGGTTCGGTAGAGGACGGTCAAATAGAGGATGTGCTGATCCTGAAAAAATCACCGACAGGTTGGCGACTTCATAGTTGGGATACCGTATGGTCGGACGTAGGAAGTGCGGAGGGAAATACCTTCCCGCCGACGTGGGACGCCGACGAGTTTTAGTGATCCGCTCAGGGCATCGTCCCTTTGACCCTCGCCTCCCAATGATCGCCCCAGTGTGGCTGTGTCCCGTCCACGTCCCGCACGCCGAACTCACGGGCTAAGTCGCCGGAACTTACCCCCGAACCGGACCGCGCCAGTATCCCTTCCGACGCGAGCAAGGCGACCATCGCACGCCCGCTGTAGTACGGCGTTTCTGAACCGGCGAGGTCAGGGTTCGTTTTCCAGGTTTCATTCGTCACCCCGAACACTGACAGCACAGCCTCGGATCGAATGAAGCCGGAACCGAAGGTGAGCGCGGAAACGCCGTGGGGGCGCAACTCCTCCGCCATGATCTGCATCATCCGCTTCACGGCGTTTTTCGCCAGGTTGTAGTAGATCGGGCCGTTTTCGCCGTCGTGCGTGAAGAATACTGCCCCGCGTTTGCGGGCGAGCAGGAGCGGGGCGGCGTAGTGCGCGGCGATCAGGTGCGTGTTCACCCCACGCTCTAGTAGGCGCAACCCTTTGTCCAGCGAGTGCTCCCAGAACGGCGTCTGCCATTCGGTGAGTTCGTCGCCGCCCCACACATTGCTGACAAGCACATCCAACCGCCCGCCCTGTTCGTCGGCGACGCGCTGAAAAAACAGCCGCACCTCTTCCGCCTGCGTGTGATCCACGCGCACCGCGATGCCTTTACCGCCGCGCTCGGCGATCATTTCCACGGTTTCATCCAATGTTTCCGGTCGCTCCGGGTTCATCAGCGCACCACGGACACTGCGTCCTGTACAATAGACGGTCGCGCCCGCGTCCGCGAGTTCGATGGCGATGGCACGTCCCAGACCGCGCGTCGCGCCGGTCACTACGGCTACCTGTCCCTCTAAATGGTGTAGATTTGTCGGCATACTATTCTCCTGCTCTGCATGATTAAGTTCGAACAAAGCCACTATACGAAAGGACTCCTGACATCTTATGTCGTATTCGAAAAAATAGATGCGTGGCGACCGGATACTTTCTATTTTGCTTCTGCTACAAACCCGAAAGGCGTTGACGGCGGGCGAGTTAGCGGCACAACTGGAAGTGTCGGAGCGAACGATTCTGCGTGACATGGCAACACTGAGTGGGGCGGGAGTGCCGGTCACGGCGACACGCGGCAAAAACGGCGGGTGGCGGCTACTCCAACCGTACCGCACGAACCTGACCGGGCTAAATATTGCCGAGTCGCAAACGCTGTTTGTGCCCGTCGCTTCGCAACTGCTCCGGGACTTGGGGTTGGGCAAGGCGGCGGAAGCAGCGCGTATCAAAATGTCGGCGTCGCTTTCCGAAGCGGCGCGGGGGGACGCGGAACGGGTGCGGGAGCGAATCCATATCGACGGCGGCGGGTGGTTTCCCTCCTCCGAATCGTTCCCACTCCTACCGCTTTTGCAGGACGCCGTCTGGCAACAAAGCGAGTTGCGTTTTTCTTATGAGCGCGGCGACGGCGAGGTGGTAGAGCGGACCGTGTTGCCGCTGGGGCTGGTCGCGAAGGGGCGGGTCTGGTACCTCGTCGCGCAGACCGAGACCGAAACCCTTTCGTACCGTGTTTCGCGTGTCCGGGATGTTACGGAAACGGGTTCGACCTTTGACCGTCCCGCCGATTTTTGCCTCGCCGAATTCTGGGAGCACTCGGTCGCACAGTTTAAGAAGAACGTCCCGCGCCATCCAGTCGTGGCTCGGGTTTCCCCACGACAGCGGGAGTTGCTCCGTAGGGCGGGGAACCCGCCCGTACGAAGCGAGACCGAGCCGGATGATGGCAGATGGGTCACGCTTACGCTCCTGTTCGAACCAGGGGCAGAAGCCATCGACTACGTCCTGCGAGCCGGAGACGAGATCGAGGTTCTGGAACCGGAGACGTTGCGGGGACAGATTTACGACCTCGCCGAACGTCTTCTGACCCGATATGCCCCCGCCAAATAACACGCGACTCCTCTACTGGCTGCCGTGTTGCGGAGGCGATCCTGGCTGTCCGCCTCCGGAATCGCCCCGTCACCGGCACCGTGACTTCTACCGTCCGTCATCTAGGGATTGCTTTTCCTCTCCCTTCATTCGGTTGATCGATGCGATGTTATTTCGAGCAATGTCCCCCATGACGCGGTTACCGCTCGCCGTCGCCTCTTTTTCCAGCGCACCATACCAGTGTGTGGCACGTTCGAGGTAGGCGCGGGGCGTATGTTGCGTCGGGAAAGACGGTTGGAATGCATAGTTCATGTAGAACGAGCCGCGCCTTGCTGCTGTTGTCATCGACAGGGTAGAAGATGGACCCGAGAAGTGTGGGTCATCTTTCGCCGGGAGCGTCCACGGGAGCGGGGTATTCGCACCGGGTAGCGGCAACTCGAAAACGAACGTGTCCGCGATCACCGGCATCTTGCTGACGCGCTCGTTGCGCGTTAGTTCCGCCCTTATCAGTACGCGCACCGTGGCGGGAGCGGTGTTTTCGGCCGGTTCCGTGGGCGTCATCCAGATTTCCGGTTGTTCCGCGTTCGATGCCGTCACGGGCGGCAATCCGAGCTCCACGTACATGGCTCCGTTGCTGTCCACCCCGGCTTTTTCCCGCGCCGCTATGATAGGGTCGGCTAACCGGACGCGAAGCGATAAACCCTGCGCCCGGAACTTCAGGGGTGCATCCCCGATCCATGCCTGGATACCCATGCGGATGTTGCCTTGTGCGTCTCGCCCGAGAACAGTCGCACGTAGCGTTACCCCTTCGCGGGTGCAAACCGAACCGTCGCGGGTTACGCCGGACAGCGTTTTCGTGGCATCGGTGACGTGGTAGCTCGTAGGCGGCACGAGTTGCGAAATGTTCGTGGGGAGTGGCACGTCGTATCGGGGCATTAAGTCCGCCGTTCGGGTCACGCTCAAAGGCTTCGCGCCGTGTGGTATGAACGCCGCCGCGTCGTTGACCAGCGGATAGGCTTCCTGTGTCACCGTATAGCGTGTCGGCAGTAATGTTCCGGCGTCCACGGTGAGGA
>JACMMA010000306.1 GCA_014379275.1 Armatimonadota bacterium
CACAGCGCCGGAATGGCGCCCTTTGTGCAGATCGTTCATCGCGGCAACCGCGCCCTCCTCCGTAGTTGTCAGGCGATAGGTCCCGGTGCGGCGGTCTATGTAGCCGTCAGCCGCGTAGCCGGGCGCCTTGAACGATACCAGACACTCATTCTCATCCACGCTGAACTCTTCCAGTGCGCCTCGAACTCCGCGCCTGCGCAGCTCCTCGACGATCTCTAAACGGGCGACACGGGATGGGTCCGTGCTGCTTCCCGCAAGCCACCTTTCCGAAAGCTTCCCCTCGGAATCGGTCTGCTTCATCTGCGCCGAGAAGAACCAGTCAGGATGGTTGAGCGTGAGTCCCGTTGCGCTAAAAAACAGGACGAGCAATAGCGAGGACATCGAAAGGTAGATGTGCAGCCAGCGGAGCAGTGCCGCCACCTTGAGATGCAGGGGGCGTTCGCGCGGCGCGCGGACAACCGGTGGTTTCGTAGTCTTGATCATGGGGGGCACCGTTCAGCGGCGACGGCGGTATTCCAGCGTCGCCGACTTGATCTCTTCGTTGCCGCCCATCTCCGCTTTAAAAGGTCGGTCGGCGACGGTGATCACGCGCTTCAATATCTGGTACGAGCCGTGTTCGCGGACCGCTTCCAGGTAGAGCGTGTAGTCACCGGGCTTGACCGGCTTCTGCTGATCGTCGGTGCCGTCCCAGAGCAAGCTATACTTACCCGGTTGCCGTGTCGGTCCCGATACCGTGGCGACGAGATCGGTCTTATCCGTGAACTGCCGCACCCGGTCGCTACGGAACCAGCGGCGTAGGTCAGGAATCCAGCGCGGTCCTGGCGGTGTGGTTTGCGCCCAGAGCGAAATGGTGCGTACCGGGAAGCCCTTCTTATCCTCCACCCAGAGGGACACATACGGACGGCGATAACGGACGCCGCCGGGGTTGTTGATTTCAAAGTTTACCAGCAGTTCGTAGGAACTGTTGGCGTTCGAGTTTTGCTTTTGCCACATAGGTTATTCGTTCACTTCCCGCTGTGTCCAGAGCAGGTTCTGATACGCCATGCCGTCACGCGCGAGCAACAGATACCCTACTTCCGGCAACGATTCCGCCATCGCCGCGCACTCCGGCGGCGACAAAATAGTAAAGATAGTAGACAGCACGTCGGCTTCCATCGCGGTCGGGGCGAGGACGGATACGCTGTGAAACTGGCTCGCCGGGAAACCGGTCCGCCCATCTATAATGTGCGAATACAGGGTGTCCCCGATCCAAAACCCGCGCCGCCAGTCCCCGCTCGTCGCCATCGCCCCGTTAGTGACACACAACGTGGCAACGAACGGGGCGTTTTCGGCGTCGCGTCGGGGGTCGGCGATCCCGACGAAGCGCGTTGTGTTTCCGCGCACGCAGAGATCCCCCCCGACATTCAGTAGCACACTCTCCACGCCCGCGTGCGACCGTAGTACGGCGTCGCAGACACGGTCCACGATGTAGCCTTTGGCGATGCCGTGCAGGGAGAGCGGATATCTCGCGCAGGACGCAGACCGCCGACTCGCGTTCAAGTGCCAGGGGTTACCGCCCAGTTGGTCGCGTTGCCGGCCGATCGCTCCGGCTGTCGGTAGTCGGTTCTCCGCGGCACAATCCTGCCAGAGTTGGAGGAGTGACTCGGTCGCCGGGTGAAACGCCCCGCGACTGTGCTCCCGCCACGTCTCGCACGCCGACAAGACATCCCAGAGTTCGTCCGAGACCGGCGTATCGACGCCGCGATTTTTCTGCCACTGGGCAAATTCGCTGCCGGGTCTGTACCGGCTAAAAATCTGCTCAAGACGGTCGATCTCCGACAGTGCCGTCCGCTCCGCCCGTTCCGCGACGCTCGGCGACGAACTGACGATTCGCAGTTCGAGCGATGTCCCCAGAACGTTCTCGTAAGAGCAGGAATACTCCCTGGACGAGACACTCCATGGTAGTTTGAGCCGGTCCCATACCGCCGTCAACCAACCGGTCATCGCACTTTCGGCGGTGCGGGGGGAGCATCGGACTTCGGTTCCTCCACCCGGGCAGGGCGCAGTTCATCCGCGCTCACTTTTCCGTCTTTGTCTTTGTCCAGTGCCAGCAGACTTATCGTAGCGCCCGACATCTCATCCTTGGTGATTTCGCCGTCACCGTTGGTGTCCAGCGCGGCTTGCAACGGCGGCACACGCACCGGGCGCGGACTCACGGGGGGCGGCGGTGCGGGTTGACGCGCGGCACGGGCTTTCGCTTCGGCTTCCTGCTTTTCCACCAAATTGATCAGTTCGCTATTGGTCAGAATATTGTCACGGTTCGCATCCGCCTGGGCAAAAACGTCGGCGAGTTGGTCCGGCAGTTCGCCTTTGGAAAGCGTGCCGCTCGCGTCGCCGTCGAGTTCCAGGAGGCGGGCGACCATTTCGGCGACCGTCGGACCGACCGGCGGCGGGGGCGGGCGGAGTTCGTCGCCGCTCAATTTCCCGTCCTCGTTTTTGTCGAGCGATGCCAGATTCGTCGGGGCGACCGTGATCTCGTCCGCGGACAATTCGCCATCCTTGTTTTTGTCGAGAGATGCTTGCAACGACGAAACCCGTGCTGGACGCGGGGCGTTTGGGTCACGCGGTGGTTCCGCAGACTGGCGGGCGGGCGCCGCGGAACCGCATAGAACAAGTCCGACCGCCAGCAATCCGGTCACGGAAGTTTGAGAACGAGACATGGACAGGGATCTTCCTTATTTCTGACGCGGGTCGAAGTTGCCCTTCAGGGGCGGGGTGAAAGAGGGGTCGCGGAACCAGACTTGGCTCCACTTCGCCCACTTGCAGTGCCCATCCAGATAGGCAACATTAAACCCACCCGCATGGCGATCCGTGATGATGTCGTCGGGTAGGTTTCGGGCGACGAGCCAGTGACCGGTCGAGGCGGGCGGATTCCAAACGTGCGCGTGGAAATAGGTGCCGGTGAACGGCGTCACGCCGTCGGGTCGCGTTTCCGCTGACTCGGCAAGGAAAATGAGATTCGCCGGGTTCTGTATGGACGCCAGTTCCGGGAAGTTGCCGCCGTGCGTTAGGTTGGAATTGCCCGGTGCGAGATAACCGTTGAGGCTGTATGAGGTCACGCGGGGCACAGCGGGAGCCACTAAATCCCAGCCGATGCTGTTATCATCCGGGCACCGCAGAAGTCTTTTGCTTTTCATGTACGGCTCGACACCGGAGGTAGTCCACGGCGAGTTGCCCTTCACGTTGGGGAACATTTCGTCGTAATCCTGGAAATACTGCAGGAAGCCCAAACTGATCTGTCGCTCGTTGGACAGGCAGGACGTTTGGCGGGCTTTGTTACGAGCCTGGGCGAAAACGGGGAATAGTATCGCGGCGAGGATGGCGATAATAGCGATTACCACGAGCAGTTCGATCAGGGTGAAGGCGGATTTTGTGAGTCGCATCGGTTACCTTTAATTTCGTAGCAAGTCATTAGGACAGGAACATCGGCGACAAATTTTATCTCCGACTAATGTTGTCTGCAATAGAATAACACGGTTCGCCGGGGGTGTCAATATTAAATTTCGGCGTTTCGGAAGGAAGTATTATTGGTTTCGCTTACATCCCTCGTGATCGTTGCGGAGAGTAGTATGCCCCAAATAGCGTCCGTTCCCCGACGCAACCGCAACCGCGGGGTGCTAGGCGGTATAATCGTAAAACGAAAGGTACTATCCGCTATGCAAAACCAGATTCAAACCCCGCACAACGCGAAACGCTTAGGACCGCCTCCCCCACAACCGACACAAGGCAGCAATCAGGGATGCCGGGACGTTCCGCGCAAGGGTATATCGAAGGGCGAGATCGCGCTCGCCGTCGGTATCACGGCGGGATTTGTTCTCCTCGGCGTCTTCCTAAATCTGTTCAAGCATTGACGCGGTCGGGGACACCGGGCAGGTCGGGTCGGAAACGCCGGATGCGGGTAAACTACCGCGAACGCCGAACCAAAGAAAGCATTTTGATGTCACCCCCATCCGACCGCGTTCCCCTCCGACTCAGCCAGGAGCAGATCCTCGGCGCGATCCGGCGGCTTCACGCGGGTGATCTAACCGTGTGGTTGCCGCTGTCCGAGGACCCGACGGACAACGAAACCGCGCGACTCTTCAACGCGCACATCCGCCAGATGAACCAGTTCGCCGGGGAGCTGACCTATCTGTCGCGCGAGATGGGCACTCGGGGCCGCCTCGGCGGGCAGATGGAGGTGCCCGGTGCCGAGGGAACGTGGCGCGAACTCGTCGTCGACGTCAATATGATGTCCGCTAACTTGACGACCAACTTACGCGCGATGTTTTTTCATATTGCCCGCGTCGCCGACGCGGATTTCTCACAGGATGTGTCCGCAAACATGAGCGGCGAGTTGCTCGAAGCGGAGCAGGTTTTGACCGCACTCTCCGACCAATTAGCCGCACTCCACCGCGAACTGATCCGCCTTGCCGAGGCGCAGGTCAGGAGAGCTGACCTGGGTTAAATGGGGGCGCCAATGACTGTCGTCGGCGCGAGCCGGGATGCTGTTTGATTTCTCGCCGAAAGCCCAGGTCTCCCCTGAAAGCGGTCCGCCATCAATCCGAGAGCTGATAACGACGGGTCGGTGGCGTGGCTGATCAGACGCGGGAAACAAAGGAATAGACCGCCCTTTCAATGAATATCCTCTCGGCAACGGCCGCAGTGTTGAAAAAGCTCGATTTTATCCGAGCCCACTTCGTCGTTCGGGAGGAATATCCCCATCAAGGAGGGGTTAGATTATGCGTATTTTCAAGCTATCCTACTGTGCGATCACTCTTGCGGTTATGATGATAGGCGCATCAGAGGCTCGCGCGGATCTGTTCGACTTTGAACCACTCGCCCCGACGTTCGTTAGTCCACCAGCAGCAGTTTCTACTGGCGCACTCACCTCGTTAATTTTATCGGGTCCCACGGTAGACGTAGCCATTTCGCGTCTAAATGGCGATCGCTTCGACCTTGTTTCGAATACCGGCAATCAGGCCGATAAGCCGGAACCCTATGGGCTCATCAGCCTCGATCCTTTTTTCGATACGGACGGATCCTGGGTTCTCAATTTTTCCACCGCCGTGACGAACGTTTCTCTGGATTTCGGTGACTATGGGGAGGACAGTGATAATTTGACGCTAGCCGCCTTCGACGGTGCCGACCTTGCGGGCACGTTTCTTGGAGGGTCATTTCGCTCTATTGCCACCACCCTTACCCAGGATTTTACGGGGAACACGATCTCCTTTGGCGCGCCGGGAATTCGTAGCGTTCGCCTTTCCGGAAGTAGCAGCGTTGACTTTGACAGCGTTTACTTCGATAATTTGAATGTAACCGGAGCGGTCGCCGTCCCCGAGGCGAACGCCCTCGCGCTTCTCAGTTTAGTACTGCCGGTCACCGGTATCATGGCCAGCCGGTGGCGCAAGAAATAGCGAATATAGTTCGCGGCCGACGAGATCGTCGCATTGGTATCCAAATCTCGATGTTTGCGAGCACAGGCTGGGGGCGTTCAGAAACCGTCGCGGAAAATCGTACTCCTTTTCCGAACGGGTAGGAACCCATGCAGTGTCCGTTTAACTTTGAACCTGAAACGGACACTGCATTTTTATGACCGACCTATCTAACGCTACCGAACGCGCCCGAATTCTGCGCGACGAAATCGCCCGGCACAACATCTCTTATTATGTCCACGACACTCCGAGCATAAGCGACGCCGAATATGACACACTTCTGCGCGAACTACAAAGCATCGAGACCGCGTTCCCCGAACTCGTATGTTCCGACTCGCCTACACAGCGCGTCGGTGCGGCTCCCCTTTCCGCGTTTGGGTCGGTCACGCACCGCAAGCCGATGCTATCGCTGGGCAACGCTTTCAACGCGGACGAACTGCGTGAATTCGATAAACGCGCAAAACGCGCGTTGGGTATGGAGTTGGACAAACCTGTCGAGTACATTTGCGAATTAAAGCTTGACGGGCTCGCTGTTTCTCTGACGTACGAGAACGGTGTTTTTGTGCAGGGCGCGACCCGCGGCGATGGCGCGACAGGAGAAGATATTACACAGAATCTGCGCACAATCCGTGGCCTCCCGTTGCGACTCGCGGGTGACAACTGCCCGGAGAGAGTAGAGATTCGCGGGGAAGTGTTTTTGAATCACGTCGAGTTTGCCCGTATCAACGCGGAACGGGAACAATCGGGCGAACCGACTTTTGCCAACCCGCGCAACGCTGCCGCCGGCTCCCTCCGCCAACTCGACTCCAACGTCACCGGTAAGCGCCGCTTGCAGATCTACCTGTACGCCCTCGGGGAATCGAAAGGGTATGAGCCGGTGTCACAGTCCGACTTGCTGGATCAATACCGAGTGTGGGGACTGCCGGTAAACCCGCACCGACAAGTGAGCGACAATATCGAGGGTGTCATCGCGTTCGTGGACGAGTGGGGGGCGAAGAAGAACGCCATCCCTTATGACACAGACGGGGTGGTCGTGAAGGTGGACGATTTCACGCTGCAAAAAGAACTCGGGCAGGTTTCTCGTGCGCCGCGCTGGGCGATCGCCTATAAGTATCCGGCGCTACAGGTCGAAACCGTCGTCGAGGACATCGTTATCCAGGTCGGGCGCACCGGGTCGCTCAACCCGCTCGCCATCTTGAAGCCGGTCGCGGTCGGCGGCGTGATTGTCAGCCGCGCGACGCTACACAACCAGGACGAGGCGGACCGCAAGGACGTTCGCATCCGGGACACGGTAATCGTTCAGCGAGCGGGCGAAGTCATCCCCGAAATCGTCCGCTCCATCCCGGAGAAGCGACCGGAAGGTACCGAGCGGTTCGTGATTCCCACGATCTGCCCCTCGTGCGGTTCCGAGGCGGTTCGCCCCGAGGGCGAAGCAGTCGTGCGTTGTGTGAATGTCAAGGGCTGCCCGGCGCAACTTCAAACCCGCCTGGAGCATTTCGTGTCGCGTAACGCCTTAGACATCGCCGGGCTGGGCGAACGGCACATCGCGCAATTGATCGAGGCGGAGCTAATCAAAGACGCCGCCGACTTATTCACACTGAAAAAGGACTCCTTGCTCCCGCTGGAGCGGATGGGCGACAAGTTGGCGGACAACATTCTGAACGGCATTGCCGAGCGCAAGCAAACGACATTGTCGCGTCTGCTGTTCGCATTCGGCATCCGGCACTGCGGTGAAAAAGCGTCGAGTATTCTGGCCGGACATTTCGGAACGCTGGACAAAATCGCGGTGGCGTCCGCCGACGAGATGGACAAGATTCACGAGATCGGTCGCACCACGGCGGAATCGGTGTCAGCGTTCTTCGGTCTGCCCGAAACGCAGGAGTTGCTGGCAAAACTCAAAGACGCGGGCGTCGAGGCGGCGAGCGACGAAAACGCGCCGCAAACCGATCACTTCCTCGGCAAAACATTCGTGTTTACCGGGGCACTGACACGATTCACGCGCGAGGACGCTGAAGCGTTGGTCAAAAAGCACGGCGGGCGGGCGTCCGGCTCCGTATCGAAGCAAACGTCGTATCTGGTCGCGGGCGACAAAGCCGGGTCGAAGTTGGAAAAAGCGCAGTCGCTGAAAGTGACCGTGATCACCGA
>JACMMA010000307.1 GCA_014379275.1 Armatimonadota bacterium
CGCCGCGCAAGAGGTCAGGCAGATCGCGACCGTACCGACGATCAACGTTTCCGGCATCGGTGAGGTCACCGTAACACCCGACATCGCCCGGATCACGGTCGGCGTTCAAACGCGCGACAAAGACTCCGCGCAAGCCGCGAGCGAAAACGCGCGAAAAACGGACGCGGTCATCCAGGCCGTCCGGGCACTGGGCGTCGCGGAAAAAGACATCCAGACGACCGACTACAACATCGCGCCTCAGTTCGATTATCAAAAGCAACCGGCGGTGCTGGTAGATTATCAGGTCGGTAACGCGGTGCGGATCACGGTGCGGAAGATGAGCGACGCCGGGAAGATCCTCGACGCCGCCGTGAAAGCCGGGGCGAACACCGCGAGCGGAATCGCATTCGATCTGTCCGACCCGCAAAAGGCGCAGGACGAAGCCCTGACGAAAGCCATCGCGGACGCCACCCGGAAAGCGTCCCTGATGTGGCGGGCGATCCCCCTCGACGACGCCACCCGCAAAAACAGCCCGCTTCGCCTGATGGAACTGACCGAAAACGCGAACGGTAACTTCCCCCCGCCGATGCCGATGGCACGCATGGCGATGGACAGCAACACCACCAACACACCGGTACAGGCGGGCGAAACGAAGATCGTCGTCACCGTGGCGGCGCGATTCACCTATTACGATAGGTAATGAAATGTGAGCAGACGGCTTCGGGGGTTTTGCCCCCCCGAAGACGACTCCTACACCGTCTCGACTGTCAGGCCGGGCGTGGGGCGCGGGTGCAGGATTCGCGCCGCGCCCGCGTCCGTGAGGGCGTGCGCGGTGCGCTCCGGTTCGTGCGTGAGCACCAGCACCGTCCCGCCGTGTCCCGCGCCCGCGAGTTTCGCGCCCATCGCGCCGTTTGCCATCGCCACCTCGGCGAGGCGGTCGCACGCCTCGCCGGACGCGCCGAAGCCTTGCTGGATGCGCAGGTTTTCGTTCATCGCGTCTCCAATTGCCTGCCAGTCGCCCCGCCAGAGTGACGCCTTCGCGGATCGCGCCAGATCCGCCAGATGCTCGTACGCGCCGATCACCGCCGCGTCGCCGTCGAGCCAGCGTTGCCGCACGGGTTTGTGCGCGGTCCCGGAATGATGCTTGACGCCGGTGTTGGCGAGCAGCAACGGGAGCGGCTCGGCGACCGCGCCCGCGAGGGGTTCCACGGTCGCGTACGGTTGCGCGTCGGGTTCGAGGTGCGAGCCTTTGCCGCGAAAGTCCATGAAGTTCAGCCCGCCGAACACGGTCATGTACTGGTCCTGGAACCCGCAGATGACGTTCATCTGCTCGTACTCGATGCGGCGGATCGCCTCCGCGGTCTCGTGCGGTGCTTCTTTCTTGCCCAGATACGCGGAAACGGCTCCGTAGATCGCGGCGACGAGCGCGGTGGAACCGGCGAGTCCGGCTTGCATCGGGATGTCGGTCTCGGTGCGCAGATGGAAGCGGTGCGTTTCGGGCGAGATGTTCATGCCGCGTAGCACGGCGCGGGAAAGGTCGAAAATGTCGCCGCCCGGAGCGAGGTCGTCCGCGGTGCGGAGCGTGGTGTCCTCATACCCGGCGGACAGGGCGAGCACTTCGGCGTCGGACAGCTCACACACGGCGCGCTCCGCCGTGGTGCAGGAAAGAACGGAGCCGCCGTACATGTCGGTCGGGTTTCCGATCACGCCGGTGCGCCCGGGCGCGGTTGCGCGAATAGTCATGGGTGTTAATTCGCCCCTCCCGGCGTACGTTCCTGCACCCCACACGGCTTCTTCTTTTGACGGGCGACGGAAGTAAAAGCGGATCCGGTATGACAGAGTGGTACACTACCGTCGGAGTTGTCGCGTGGAAGTTCTAATCCATACCATAGAAAAAGTGTGCGTACTCATCACCGTGACCGTGGTTCTCACTGGGACGCGGTTCGCGACGCGTCTTTTCCGGCGACGCCCCGCACCGCGCGATCACGCGATCGCCCTGGT
Source organism: Armatimonadota bacterium (assembly GCA_014379275.1). Classification (GTDB taxonomy): domain Bacteria; phylum Armatimonadota; class Armatimonadia; order Armatimonadales; family Armatimonadaceae; genus JACMIU01. The sequence continues at coordinate 1,981 of JACMMA010000307.1, forward strand.
GCTTTTTTTTCTGTTCGCGGCGGTCGAGGAGATCATCGCGCAACAGCACTCCCCGATGGACGCCCGGATCATCGCCGCGTGCGTCGCGGGTCTTCTCGCCGGTCCTTGGGTCGGGGGCGGAGTGGGAATCGGGTCCGCGGTCCTCGCACTCGTCTGGCAGGGATTCCCCCCGGTGGGATACGGACTGGCGATGGTGCTCGGCGGGATCGCGGGCGGACTCCTGCGCGGGCGTTCGGCGGGGAACGCGCTCCGCCCCGGAATCGGGTTCTGTCTAGCCGTCGGGGCTTCGCTTTCCCGGTACATACTGGCAATGCTTTTCGACGCGCTCTGGGAAGCCGGTCGCCCGCCGTTGTCGCTGGCGATGGAACTGCAGACTGCCCTTGTGAACGGTCTGGGAGTCGCGCTGATACTGACTGTTGTCCAACAGATGCGGGCGCGCGAAGAGCAGGCGAAAGCAACGGCGATGGCGGAAGTCCGCGCCCTGCAAGCCCGAATGAACCCGCACTTCCTATTTAACGCGCTGAATACGGTGGCGGCTTTATCGATGACCAATCCCAAAACCGTCGCCCCCGCCGTCGCCCGGCTGGGATGCTTCCTTCGCGCCAGCCTGGATCGCCCGGATCAGACGCTGATCCCGCTCGCGGAAGAACTCGCCGTCGTCGCAGCCTATCTGGATATAGAGGGACTCCGTTTGGGTTCGCGGTTGCGCGTAGAGGAGAGTATCGCGCCGGAAGCACGACCGGTGCTGGTGCCCCCGTTTCTGATTCAACCCTTGGTCGAGAACGCGGTGTGCCACGGGATACACCCCGCCCGCGACGGTGGGCTCGTCAGTGTTACGGCGGAACTGGTCGGGGCAACGCTACGAATCACCGTCAGTGACACGGGAGTCGGGTTCGATTCTGCCGCCCGGCGAGGCATGGGGATGCGCGGTTCAGGAGACGCTTCCCCGCCACACGCGCTCCAACTTTTAGAGAGGAGGCTCCGGAACCTGTACGGAAGCGATGCGTCACGGCTATGGGTAGAGAGTTCGCCGGGGCAGGGCACCACGGCTCGCGTTTCATTGCCGCTGGAGCCGATACCGGACGGCGCGCCGGGCTTCCCATGATCCGGGCGGCAGTCGTCGAGGACGAACCGCTCGCCCGGCAGTTTCTCGCGACGCTCCTAGAGGACACCGGACTGGTTTCGGTGATCGGGCAGGCAGGTGAGGCTACGGAGGGGCTGACGCTTTGTGGGCGGGAGCGACCACAGGTGGTTTTCCTGGATATTCGGATGCCGGGACCCGATGGGATGGTTCTCGGGTCGCGCCTGACGGCGTTGCCGGACCCGCCCTTCCTCGTTTTCGTCACCGGTTACGCGGAACGCGCGCACGAAGCGTTCCGGCTTGAAGCGATAGACTATTTGCTCAAGCCCCTGGACGCGGACCGCGTCGCGGAGGCGGTATCGCGCATCGCCCGCCGCCTTGCCCCTCCCGCCGACATCGTCACAAAGTCCGCGCAAAGTCCGTCGCCGCCGCTTGCCCTCGCGGGGTCCGAACACCTTCCGGTGAAACACGGCAACGGTGATGTGATCAAATTGCTCGCGCGAGGACAGATCGTCGCTGCGCTACGGCGGGACCGGCGGACATTTATTCATACGGTCGGCGAAGAATTCGCTACCTATTACCCGCTCGCGCAGCTCGCCGAGTGGTTAGGAACGCCGCCATTCGTGATGATTGCGCGTGATGCGGTGGTGAATCTGAACGGGGTGCGCGAAATCATTCATTATGGCGACCGGTTGTATCAGGTGTGTTTGCGCGACCGCGCGGACACCCGTGTGGAAGCGTCGCGCTCCGGTGCCGCGCGTCTCGCCGCACTCCTTCGCTCTCCGTTCTAGCACCGTTCAGACAGCGCATCCGACCATTCGGACAAACTCGCCGCCGTTCGCCTTCCCCGGAACGATTCACAGGATAGGACATTACACCGCCGTGATCCAACCGCGGGTCAGGAGAGTGTTCTGCCTGCAATACCAAAGGAAAGAAAACATGTTCACTACAAGGTTCGTAAAACAAGCCGGGCGATCCGGGGGTATCGTAGCATTGACATTTTTGCTATATACGTCACATATCACCGCCTCTCATGCTCGGCAATTATCGGTTACTCCCACGGTAACCACAATCGGTCCGCTCTTCCGCTACGACTACAGCATCGTCAACGCCGGTACTATTGACATCTCGCTGGTATCCATCGCGGTACAAGGACTATCGCTCGCGGACATCCAGAATGTTTCCGCTCCTGCCGGTTTCTCGGCGGATTTCGACGACGCACTCGGATTCGTAAACTTCAGCGAAAGTACGCAGGGTTTTACCGCCGGTTCTACCTTGTCCGGGTTCGCCTTCGAAAGTACCTTCGCGCCGACGACCTCCTCCTTCGAGGCGTTCAGCGTGGATGCGGACACTGGCAACGTTACGACCATCACCGGTAGTACGCTCGCGCCGGGGGCGGCGACCGTGCCGGAAGCCGGAAGTCTATTCCTGGGTCTGACCGCGCTGTTGCCCGTCGCGCTCGGTCTCATTGTCCGCCGCCGCCGTATGGCGTATTCCGTTGCCACTCTTACCATCACGAAAGGTTCCTGATATGAAACAGTTCTTACTCACCGCCGCGCTCGGCACGGCACTTATCGCTATTCCTGCGAGTACCGCGTGCGCCCAATCCGGTAC
>JACMMA010000308.1 GCA_014379275.1 Armatimonadota bacterium
ATCCGCCAGATCACGCTCGTTCGGTGCGCCGGACAGCACGACGGTGACACCGGGCAGTGCATCCGTGACGGCGTTTATCGCCCCGGCAAACCGCTCCGGGGGGTAGCGGTTGACCAGGCGGGTCGCCGCTGGGTTGACCACGAGGTATCGCCCCGTGACACCGCGGTCGGCGAGTTTCGCGCGGCAGGACTCCCGTGCCGATTCGGGGATATGAAAATCCATGCGGCGATCTGCTACCGAGCGGATACCGAGCGGTTGCAGTTCTTTCGTGAAGTCATCAATCGCGTGCCGGACGCGCCCGGTTCCGCTTTGTACTCGCCGGTCTTTGCGGAACGTGATCACCCGCCCCGCCCCGGACGCCATCGCCATCAGGTTTGAACGCGTTCCTGGTTGAAAATTCAGGAACAAGTCATATCGTTCGCGGCGTAACCCGGCGAGAAAGCGGATGAAGTTTGGCAACCTACCGTCCGCGCCTTTTTTGTCCCATTCGGTTACACGGCGAACATACCGGGTGCCGGTCACGGCGTCGCCCATGTTCCGGCCAACGATGACATCGATCGCGTCCGTGTCGAACGTTTCGGAAACCGCGCGCAGGGCGGGCGTGGCGAGCAGAATGTCTCCCATGCCGCCGAATCGTACCATGCAAACTTTTTCAACAGACCCCGTCACGCGGTGTCCGCCTCACACGCCACTTTTCGCAGAATCCGGGTTGCGGCGAGCGTCACCTGTTCGGCGGGGAGCAGGGAAAGGTCGCTTTTGTCGGCACGGATCACGGCGTTGTACGGTCCGTAATTGCCCCACTTGTGAGCGATGGTGGCGCCGAACAACGTCACTATCGGCGTGTGCAGACCTGCCGCGATATGAGCGACCCCGGTATCGTTGCTGATGAAAAGCGACATATGCGCTAGGACCCCCATCGTCTCGCGCAGGTTCGTTTGCCCGGTCAGATCGAAGATCGGGGTGTGTGACGATACTAGATCACGCATTCGTTTTCCGGCTTCCAATTCGTTCTTACCACCGATCAGCACGATCGCCGTGTGCTTTTCGGTGGCCAGTGCATCGGCGACGGCGGCAAACCGGTCCGTGTCCCACTGCTTCACGGCAAAAGTCGCGCCCGGTTGAATACCAATAAGGGTTTCGAACCCGTCCGCCCCCGCCGCGCTCAGTATCTCTTTGGCGCGTTCGCGCTCCGCAGTGGAGATCCACAACTCGGGTGTCGGGTCGTAGCGGTACGGTCCTGGCGCGTCGGGAACCACGGCGCGGAGAATGTCCAGGCAACACTCGATCTCACGACGGTCCATCTTATACGGCACCGGGTGTGTCAGTAGCGGCGAGCGATACTCGACGGCGAACCCGGAACGGATGCTCGCCCGCGTCGTCGCCGCTAAGACCGCCGAGCGGAACGAGCGGTCGACTACCAGACACATTTCTGGCGCGGTCTCCTCGACCTCGCGCAGGAATCGCATCTGCCGCAGATAACCGCGCTCAACCTTCGGGTTATACGCCACGATCTGATCGGTGTAGGGGCACCCCTCAAGCACCGTTGCCGCCGCCGCGCCGGTGAGCACCGAGATCCGGGTTTTGTCGCCGAAAACCTGACGCGTCGCCCGTAACAGCGGGATCGTAACAATCGCGTCGCCCATGAAGTGATGCTTGGTGATGACTAACACCGAGCGGGGAATCCGGCTATGAGCATGGCGACGCCCTGGAAGCCCCCCGCCCCCCGATTCCGGGGGAGACGGAGCGGACACAGCAACGGTAGGCGCGAGCAACGCACCAATCTCCCCTACTCTGCCGCCCCCGGAATCGGGGGGCGGGGGGCTTCCGAGAACCGGAAGGGGGACACGTCGGAGCGGTTTCGGCTCGGCACCGACGAGGTGACACACCGCATCGAATACCCGGTCCGGTGCGATCGTCCAAAGACAGTCATATGTGCCGCCACACGTCGGGTTTTTCCGGCACGGCGCACACCCTAGGCGGTCATAAAGCGTGGTGGCGGGGACCATCCTGCCCAGAGCAGGTTGCCAGGGACCGGTGTCCGCCGGATCAGTCGAGCCAAACAAAGCGACGACCGGGGTTCGGACGGCGGTCGCGATATGAAGCGGTCCCGAATCGCCGGAAACGATCGCGGAAAGTCTCGCCGAGATCGCGGCCAGTTGCTTTTCCGTGGTTTTTCCGATAGCCGAATGGAGCGGGGCGCGACACATCTCCCCGATGCGTGCCGCGGATTTGTCCTCGTCCGGACCACCGAGTAGCAGTACCGACGCCCCCAGTCGGAAATGCAACAGGTCCGCGAGGCGGGCGAAGTATTCCTCCGACCACCGCTTCTGTGGACGTGTCGCGCCAATCACCAGACCGACAATAGGTCCATCCCCCGTCCGCGCGGTTCGCAGAAAATCGTGGGCGAACGCCGCGTCGCTATCCGAGACTGTGATTCGTAACCCTTCGACGGCGGCGTTCGCGGCGATCTCGGGCCCGGTCAGTGCTTCGGCGAGCCGTAAATACGCGTCCACGATATGCTCGCCCACTTCACGCTCCTTGACCGGGTGCGTCAGGAACGGACCACAGCCATCCTGCGCGAACCCGATACGGCGGGCGACTCCCTGCGTGAAGGTCAGCAGGGCGTTTGAGAGCGTGCTTTGAAACAGGACCACGGTGTCGTAGTCTCCGGAAGAAAGCGTCCGGCGGAGCGCGGTGGCGCGTTCCATGCCGCGGTGTGGCGGGCGAAGCAGAAGGCGCGAGATCGCCGGGTCGTCCGCCAGCATCGCCGCCGCCCGCTCACCCGCTAATACATCCATCCGCGCACCGGGGAACCGCATCCGCAGGGCGGACAGGGCGGGCGTCGTAAACAGCGCGTCACCCAGATAATTTAGGTTTACGGCGAGAATACGATTCGGTTCGGTGGTGTCGGGCATAATTGTCAGATGTCGGGTGTCAGCGGTAGCGGTAGGCGTTTGACTACCGGGCATTTGTTTCTCGACACCGAATATTCAGCACCTGACACCTACTATATCAGGCGGAACGCGGCATCGGCGACGGCTTGCGCGGGGATTCGGGCGAGAGCATCCGTCAGGGTCGGGTGGCGCGGGCGGCGTGTTTCGGGGGGCGCGTCGGCCTCCGCGTAATCGAGTACGATAGAGGGCGCGGGTCCCCAGTCCGGTCCGGTTTTCGCGGGATCGGTGACGCCGTACAGACCGACCACCGGCGTACCGACCGCGACGGCGAGATGGGTCGGGCCGGAGTCGGGGCCGATAGCGACCGCGCATTTCGCCAGCACGGACGCCAGTTCCAGAAGATTCGTTTGCCCGACAAGGTTCGCCGCGACCGCGTCCCCGGCGCCTCGGGCTATCGTATTAGCGGCGTCGGCTTCGTTCTGCGCCCCTAAAAGAATCGGGCGCATCCCCGCTTCTGAAAGCATCCTCAAACAAGCGATCCAGCGCTCGGCAGCCCAGGTTTTTTCGGGGACCGAGGCGCCGATGATGCATCCCACCAGCGGTCCTGCGGCTGATTTTGCCGGTTCCAACAGCAAGGAAACGTCGGTCGTCGCGAGATGCGATTGCGCTTCGATACGTTCGGGGCGCGGAACGTTCACGGACTCACAGAAGCCCAGAAGCCGATCCACGACGTGTACTCTTTCGCGGTTCGGCACGATAGGGTCGGTCAGGAACAGACGGTTTCCTTCGCGCCCGGTGTCGAACCCGACGCGCCGGAACGCCCCCGTCGCGAGAGTGACCGCGCCGGAAACGAACAGCCCTTGTGCATCCATAACGGTGTCGTAGTCGTAGGAGCGGAGCTCTTGCCCGAACGCCCAGAGATCGCGGGCGTTTTTCGACGGAAGCACATGCGTCCACGAAAGATACGGGTTGTTCTCCACCAGCGGGGCGAAGGCTCTGCTTACCGCCCATGCAATCACGGTGTCCGCACCGAGACCGGAGCGCAGGGCTTGCGCCAGCGGCAACGCGTGCACCACGTCGCCGAGCGAGGAGAGCTTGACCAGAAGGAGGCGCGAAGCCGTCGGGTTTGCCACAATTTCCCAGTATACGCCATTCATTCAAAGGGGTCTTTCTTTTTTGTCGGGTACCCCCTGGGTGGCGGACGGCGCCAACCGGGTACCCGACAAAAAAAGCAACGCATTCTGCTGACGCGGTACAATGAGCGCGATATGACCGACGATTTGCAGCCGACTCCGACGACCTATGCCGACGCGGGGGTAGATATTAACGCTGGCAACGAAGCCGTTTACCGTATGAAGGAGCACATCCGCTCCACATTCACCCCCAATGTTTTAGCCGACGTCGGGAGTTTCGGCGCACTGTTCGCGTTCGACAAGAACGCCTGCGATAATCCGGTCCTAGTCTCCTCTATAGACGGCGTCGGGACGAAACTGAAGATCGCGGTGCTGACCGGTATTCACGACACCGTCGGACGCGATTTAGTTTGGCACTGCGTAAACGATATCCTGGTGCAGGGCGCGCGTCCGCTCTTCTTCCTCGACTACTTCGGCACCGGGAAACTTTCGCCACAAGTCGCCGCCGATGTCGTGAAAGGGATGGCGGACGGTTGCCGTGCGGTCGGTTGCGCCCTAATCGGCGGCGAAACGGCCGAAATGCCGGGGATGTACACCGACGGCGAATACGATCTTGCCGGGTGCATCGTTGGTCTGGTGGAGCGGTCGCGCGTCATTGACGGTTCGAAAGTGTCGGCGGGCGACGTACTCATCGGTCTCGCGTCGGACGGCCTGCACACGAACGGCTACTCGCTCGCGCGCCACGTCTTGCTCGACAAGGCGAAACTGACCGTGGACCAGCACATCCCCGAGTTCGGGCGTACGCTCGGCGAGGAACTACTCACGCCGCACCGCTGTTATGCCCCCGCCGTCTTGCCCTTGCTTGATCAGTATGACATTCACGCGATGGCTCATATCACGGGCGGCGGCTTCTACGACAATATTCCGCGCGTCCTTCCGACCGGTACCGGCGCGGTCGTTGAGCGGCGCATGTGGAACCCCCCGGCGGTGTTCCGCTACATTCAGACCGTCGGGAACGTGCCGGACCACGAAATCTACCGGACGCTCAACATGGGGATCGGGCTGGTGCTGATCGTCCCGCGCGAGCAAGCCATGCAGATCACGGATGCGTTGAACACTTCCGGCGAGTCGGCGGTGATGTTAGGGGAGGTAGTACGAGGGTCGCACGAAGTACAGATTGTTTAGCACAGTCTCTGTACGCCTCTTACAGCTCTTACAGCCGTCATTCGGTCCGTCCGATTTTCAGTCCTTTGATCTCGGATAAAATCTCGCTCATCGTTTCTGCCATCTCCGCGATCCGAAATGCCACAGTAACCGCACCGGAAGACATAGATAGCACGTACCACACGCTTTGTCTGCGCTTTTATCAAAGTGCCGCCGCGACCGCCGAAGTGCGCTCCGCGAGTTCGGTGAGCAAAGAGCGTAATTTGCTTCGTTGCTCTAAAGTACGACTCTCATCTGTCGCCGCTTCTGCTTCCGCCTCCAAACGCTCTAGCATGGGCGAATAGCGTCCGATCAAATCTTCCATCAAACCTGCCTGGGCTTCCAAAGCGAGACGCTTCTGACGCATCTGCTCGGTAGACTGATCCAAACGGCGGTCAAACTCCTCGCGGTTGATTGTTTCCAGTGCCATTTTTCTCTCCTGAAATCGTTGCTACATTAGTATACCGTCCGACCGGTTTCGCGTCACACGCCGCGTGGGGACACGGTACAATCACATCACTACGGAGGTTTTCCAACACAGTTATATCGGCAGTTTTGCGCGACGAGGCAGTACACGGGACACACAGGGCGCGGACTGTATAGGAGGAAATATTGCAGCAAGAACTAGTCAAACCTGTTAACGGGAATTACTCCATTCAAATAATGGATGAAGAACGCGTCGATGGAACAATAGCGTTCAACGCATTGCTACAAAACTGTCTAGAGGGCGTTGTGACGATTCGTTTGGAGTTACAAAATATGCAGTGCGACAAGCCTATTCCAGTGACTGCAAACGTGATGGCGAGGAAGACACGGTTCAATGTCGCCAATGTGTGGGCGAAAACACCTGGTGAAGAGTTCCACTATCGCTTCAAATACAGCAGTATTTTCGGACAGATACGATCCGGCGTTTCCCACAAGCACATTTATGTCCCGCCATATCAAGGCGGCAAGTATGTCGTCTCCGAGGTCTTTCCTGACGCTCGGGCGATCCCGAAGCAACCTCACGACGAGCACTTTGTCACGTGGCGGATGCCAGTCGGGACGAAAGTTTGTGCGGCACGGGGCGGCGTGTTGATCGCCTACAGGATGGACGTACAACAGCGGGAAGCGTCCCCAGGGAACTATGTCGTCGTTCGTCACGACGACGGTACGTATGGCAGATACATTCATTTGCAACAAAACGCACTGTTCGCGCGTTTGGGGCAGAAGGTAGTCGTCGGTCAATTACTTGCTCTTTCGGGGGCTTCGGGGGCGGCAACATACCCACAACTTTCGCTCCAGGTATACCAGCCAATTTCGGGCTACACGCGCCGCGGTTTTCCGCTGACATTTCGGACATCGAAAAACGAAATTGTCCCGCTCAAACCGGGAAAGCAATATTACCTGTGACCACTCGTTGACCAGATTCACTCATAAATGGATGCCGGTTGTGAATAGATCGCCGGGTTGTACTGCCCATCAAGTTTCGCGCCACACGTCGGGTCGGGACACGGTACAATCAGGGTCGCTATGAAAGTATTTGTATACGACACGACGTTGCGCGACAGCTCGCAGGGCGAGGGCATCTCCTTCTCGGTTGCCGAGGGGACCCCGGGGGACCCCGGTCCAGAACAAAAAACGCAAGCCTGGTTTACGGGAAATAGTCGGTTCAAATCCTGGACAAAGAATTGGCGGCGGGATGATCCATTTCAAATTACAGGACATAGAGTGCGACAAGCCAAAATATGGAGGCACAGGTGCAGGACCTGATCGGAATCGCGCGTGATTGCCCTGGCATGAATACCATTGTCCACCGACGGGCGCGGGGGTTTTCGGACGCTCTCCCTTGAAGAAAACTATTATATTGACCGGAGCCCGTGCGCCGGTCGCGGTGGATCTAGCCCGCTCCTTCTGTACCGCCGGATACGAGACGCATCTGGCGGATTCCGTAACTCCTTGGGCGGCGCGATGCCTGCGCCCCCGCGTCCCGATTTACCGGCTGGCTTCACCGCGCCATACTTTCCCCGAGTTCCGGCGAGATCTGGTGAAGCTGGTTGAGCAACTCGACCCCACATGGATCATCCCGACATGCGAGGAAGTGTTCTGGCTATCCGAGGCGGCAGCACGCGACGGCTATTCCGACCGTGTTTTCGCCCCGTCCCTTCCTTTACTACGCCGCTTGCACTCGAAGTTTGACTTCGCGGAATTGGCACGGTCCGGTGGTGTATTGGTACCTGACACCTGGGTCGTCTCTTCACCAGAGGAATTAACAGAAGTTCCTCTCTCAGCCTCCGAAATGGTTTTGAAGCCAGAATTCTCCCGATTCTCGACCGAGACTATTATTCGACCCAATTCCGGCGAAATTCGCCGCGTTGTTCCGTCGGAGGCACGGCGCTGGGTCGCGCAACGTTTCATCGAGGGGATAGAGGTTTGCTCCTGGGCAGCCGTTCGCGATGGCACCGTCGTGGCTTTCACTGCCTATCGTCCGATCTGGCGGCACGGTCGGGCGGCAATCGCTTTCGCGGCGGTTCATCTTCACAGCGTCGCGGAGGTATCCCGACGCATTGCGGCGGTAACGGACATGACGGGGCATTTGTCACTCGACCTGATTGTGACTCCGGAGGGCAGTGCGATCCCGATTGAGTGCAATCCGCGAGCTACCAGTGGCGTTCACCTGATGGACGCCGACCCAACTATGGCGGCGGCTATCGTCGGGGAAGGTATAGCGCCGATACCTCCAGAGGGACGATTACGTTATCTGGGACCAGCGATGATATTTCTGGGGATTCCCTCTCCCTTTGTCCCGGCACAAATGCGGGCGTTTTTGCGTGACTTGCGCCGGGGGGGCGATGTTATCGGTCGGTCGGGGGATCGCCTACCCGTCCTCGGAGCGCTCGCCGACGCGGTTCGTTTTGCCGCAATGGGGCTTGTAGATCGTCGCAGTATGGCGGGTCAGACCACGGAGGACATCGAATGGAACGGTGAGAAAATCGGATGACACCGGTGCTGATTGATCCATCGGGAGACTACCAACCCGCCGGTAGCAACATCGCACATGACTTCATCGCGGGACTGGCGGACGCTGGCGTGGGACACATGATTTCCAACGTTGCCACGCAACTGTTCCTGTTGCGGAGCGCGGAGCAAATCTTTCCCGTGACCGTTGACGATGGAGAGATAGGCGGAAGCTATGTCTGCCGACCCCACAGTGCCTACGCCCTTTACGCTAGAGAGGAGTTGGAACTCGTAAACATCGGGGCGGCACGGCTGCCCGGCATCGCTCTCATCACGTTTTTCGACCACATTCTGCGGACAGCCCGTATCAACCGTGTGGTCCACCTCGACAACTGGTTGCTGTCCACCAACCTGCATGGCGACTGGCACGGCGAGAACCTGCCGCAGATTCGCCGCTTGCTCCTCGACCGGTACCCTCAACACATGCTGGCGATCCGCTCTCTCGACGAATGGTCATCGCCCGGGCTACTGCAAGCTGTGCGCGAGGATGGCTGGACACTGATCCCCTCGCGTCAGGTCTGGGTGGTAAACGATCTCCAACGCGACTGGCACCCCCGCAATGCTTGCGGCAACGATAAACGGGCACTTCGCCGTTCGGGTCTTTCGGTCGAGATGCTGACAAACGTGAGCGAGAGCGATGCCAAACGGATCGCGGATCTGTATCACCAGCTTTACGTGGGGCGGTATTCGGCGTTAAACCCGGTTTTTACGCCTGCTTACATTCATCTCACCCATCGTATCGGCATGATCCGCTATCGCGTCGCCAGAGCCCCCGATGGCGGGATTATGGCGGTCGCCGGGATGTTCGAGAGGGCGGGCGTGATGACACCTCCGGTAGTAGGATATGATCATACCCGTCCCCCATCGGAAGCGTTGTACCGGATCGCCTGCTATATGTTCATGGAATGGGCATGCGAGGAAGGTCTTCGGCTACACGGATCGGCGGGTGCCGCCGAGTTCAAGCGGCTCCGGGGTGCTCACGGGGTGATCGAATACTGCGCCTTCTATCTCGGTCACCTGTCTTCCGCACGGCGTCTCGTGATGCAGACCCTTGCAGAATGTTTGGAGCGATTCCTGGTTCCTGTTATGAGGGCACGTGGTTTATAGAAGAACTGCCCGATTCTGACTGCACGTATATTATTGTCCGGCTCTACCGGTCTCACGGTTCATTTCGCCCAAACAGGCACTCCCCTGTTTCCCGCCCCACACCGGGTGCGAACGCGGTACAATCAGGGTCGCTATGAAAGTATTTGTATACGACACGACGTTGCGCGACGGTTCGCAGGGCGAGGGCATCTCCTTTTCGGTCGCGGACAAGATCAAGATCGCGCGGCGGTTGGATGAGTTCGGCGCGGATTATATCGAAGGCGG
>JACMMA010000309.1 GCA_014379275.1 Armatimonadota bacterium
AACGAGAAGTTAGCATTCCCGATTATCCAACTGCCACTTGCCATGACAGAGCCGGACGGGACGCTCTGGAGATCGCGGCTCGTCTGGGTGGGTTTCGCCGTCGCCTTCCTCACCGGACTCGTCAACGGCGTCCATGACGTAAAATGGCATACCTCGACTCCAGTAATAATGTCGGATAAGTAACCCGATTCATAGGAGGGTAACAATCGGACTCACCGATCAATCTGGTCCTCATCCAGCCCGAGCAAATCTTTACAACCGGGGGTGATTACGGTGCCCGGACGGACGACGTTGACACGCATTCTCCGATCCTTCAGCTCCACCGACCAGATTCTGGCAAACGACCGCAAAGCGGCCTCCGTCGCCGGGTAGACGCCGAAAGACGGCACACCGAGAACGGAGACCATGGAACCATTGATGACGACTGCCGTGCCGTCAGCCGAAAGCTGATCGGCCCGCCATAGTCCTGGACATAGAGGGAGTACCTCGTTAGCCCGAGCGTTTGGGCGAACTCATCGACGATGTCGGTCAGGTTGGCGAACGTATATCCCGAACTCGTCCACGCCGGGCATCGAGCTGTTGCCGAAGCCGGGATAATCCGGGGCGACCAGGCGAAACTCATCCGCCAGCGCGGGGATCAGGTTGCGGAACATATGCGAACTGGTCGGGAACCCGTGCGGCAACAGGATTACGGGGGCATCCTTCGGTCCGGCTTCACGGTAGAAGACGTCCAGTCCGTTGACCTTGACGGTTCGATAGGCGACGGCGGGCGCCACAGATTCAAGGGGGACAGCAGGTTCGATGGTTTCTCGGGTTTTCAGAATAGTCATGGTAGCGGTTCCTTCGGGTCTTCCTCAGCGCGTATTGCAGTGTCGGCAGCGAAGTCTGGGGCGGAGCGGAACCCATCAGCTTTTGGGTCATTGGGTGTCAGGAAGCGGTGAGGGACCGCGAAACGGACGACGCCATAATCAAGGGTCTGGTGGCTTGCATTGACAAGTTCGATCAAAACCTTGTGCGATCCGGCAGGTAGCCCTGTGAGGACGAGCGGTTCGCCGCTGGCATCCAGCCAGTGCCAGGGGGCGTCATCCACCGTCACATGGATATGTCCGATACGCGGCGAGACGGCGAGGGCGGCAACCCCGAATACCGGCTCGATGCGCAGGTTTTCTGCCCGGTACTGAATCACAACCCGTCCGTGCGCCAGGGAGTCCGGAAGCGGCGGGTCGATGATGATCTTCACCGGCGCTTCTCCCAAGACCGGTACGAGCGCGGCGGGACCTTTTATCGCCAGTGCCGTGGGAGCAGCCGTCGCGCTTTGAACCGGACTCAGCGGTGCTACCGGCACAGCAGGAGCAGGCAAAGAAATCTCATTGCTGATGTTCCCGGACTGGACTTCGGTGGCGGCGGCGACGATAACGGCAGTCACAGACTTCGGATCAGCGAGCATAGCAAGGTGACTTGTCGGCAACTTTGTGACCTTCGCCTTGATAGTGGCTGCCATCTTCTCCTGCAGTTTAGGGTTGATCATGTGGTCGTTCTCGCCGATCACCCACCACGACGGCTTTTCGTGCCAAGCGGCGTGAGTCACCTTATCTGTGAGGCAGCCGACGTACCAGGGGGTCTGCACGGACGCGATCAGCCCCTGATCAGCGGGAGACAGATCCTGCGCGAAATATTGCCTTACGGCGGCGTCCGGCAAGGTGAGAAACCCGTTATCGTCCTTGACGCCGGCCCCCGCCCCCGGCTCCGGGGGAAAGGCGGACGCCGCATCGATGATCGACTGCCCACTATCCGGGGCGGACGCATCGACGTAGACAAGCGCCTTGACTCTGGGGTTATTGCCCGCCTGCGTAATCACAACACCCGCCCATGAGTGCCCGACTAACACTACCGGCCCCTTCTGCTGGTTGACAACGCGGTCCGTCGCCAGGACATCGTCCGCGAGCGAGGTAGTCGGATTCTGGACGGAGACGACGTGATACCCTTTTGCCTGTAGCAGAGGAATGACCCTGCCCCAGCTCGATCCGTCGGCATACGCCCCGTGAACAAGGACAATATCCGGTTTCGCGATCCGGGCATCGGTGGTGAGCGGCTGAGCAGCGAGGACCGTTCCGGCGGCAAAAACGGCGGCAAGCGCGGTCGGGAAAGCATTCATTTTCATTGTAAATATCCTTTCTCGTTCTCTATCATTTGCAGAACGCGAGCAGGTCGGTGTTGAGCTGGTCTTTGTGCGTCGAGGGTAGCCCGTGCGGGGCACCCGGATAGATCTTCAGCGTCGCTCCCTTAACTATCTTGGCTGAGAGCAGTGCCGAATCCGCGATAGGAACGATCTGGTCATCGTCCCCGTGGATGATCAGGGTCGGCACATCGAACTTTTTGAGATCCTCGGTAAGATCGGTCTCTGAGAAAACCTTGATGCAGAAATAGGATGCGGGAAAGCCGGCCATCATAGATTGTAGCCAGAACGCGTTCCGAACCCCCTCGGAGATCTTCGCCCCTGGTCGGTTGTAGCCGTAGAAGGGCAGGCTCAAGTCCTTCCAGTACTGCGAACGGTCCGTGAGGACGCCCGTGCGAATGGCGTCGAAGACTTCGATGGGCGTCCCGCCGGGATTGGCGGCAGTCTTGAGCATCAGCGGCGGGATAGCGTCTACCAGCACCGCTTTGGCGACCCGCTTGGTGCCGTGCCGACCGATATAGCGGGTGACTTCGCCGCCTCCGGTGGAATGACCGACATGGATCGCGTTCTTGAGATCCAGGGTCTCCGTGAGTGTTGCGAGGTCATCGGCGTAAGTATCCATGTCGTTGCCGTCCCAGGGCTGGCTCGACCGCCCATGACCGCGCCGGTCATGCCCGATACAGCGAAATCCGTGGGAGGCTAGAAAGAACATCTGGTCTTCCCAGGCATCGGCGGTCAGCGGCCAGCCATGACTGAAGACCACGGGTTGCCCGGTACGCGGTCCCCAATCTTTGTAGTAAATCCGCGTTCCGTCTTTTGTCGTAATAAAGCCTGTCATGGCATTCTGTCCTTTTCCAGTTTGTTGATTGGCAAGGGCGGCGTTCGCCACCCCGGTGACGATTGTTGCGGAAAGGAGCGAAGCGCTTCCCACGAGAATGCTACGCCGTGACGCAATACTTTCCGCGCTTCTACCCGCCTCCGCAGTCGGCTGTAATTGACTCATTTCTTATTCTTTCTGCTGCCGCCGTTCACCGGAGCAGCCCAGATTTTTTCGTACATATCCAGTATCGCCGGGCGGCATTAGCCTAGCGTTCCGTAAGAATCCGAAAAGCGTTCCGCCCGAGTTTTTCTTCGGGCGATGAGGAGACAGGCATCGTCGTGGAACGCCCCGCCTGCGAAGGTACGCACTCCCTCGAAGATAGCCCGCCCCAACTCCGGCACGGTCTCAGAAACGTTTGGCATGCAGTCTTTCCAGTAGCGTCGCGCGAGTCGCCCCAGACCCTCCGTCCCCAAAAACGAGCTACCCCGTGATCCGGCAGGCGTACTGGGGAAGAAGTGACGCGCCTCGGTGATACCGTCTGTCGCCAGTAGGACGGTGTCGCCCGAATCCAGGCGACTTTCGGCGGTGTCGTATGTAAGGTTCGGGTGAAGGCCGAGTGCCGTGCCGCGAATCGTGACCGTCTCCACCTCGCCCCGGTTCCGCACCACGAGTGGCGGTTCCCCGCCCGCACAGAGACAAGTCATCGCACCGGTATCGTTATCGAGGAGGACCAGTGTCAGGGTCACAAACGCGCCCGAATCACGACCCCCTAGATGTTGAGAGGTACAGACAAAGTTATTCAGACAGGCAAGAGCCGTTCGCGGATCGTCGTGCTCGCGCAGGAACGCCCGCAACGCGAAGCGAACCTCGGCGATGCGCTCGGCCGCATCCAGACCTTTTCCGGAAGCATCCGAAACAGTGAGCACCGTTCGGCCTCCCGTGAGCGGAAACGCATCACAGCTATCGCCACCGATGCTCGCCTCGGCAAGCACCGCCGCGTAAAATGTCTCGACTGTCAGGTCGGGCAGCGTCTCGCGCGGGGAGAGGCGCAGTAGTATCCGGTGAAGGCTTTCCGCAGCCCGGTGGGCCGTCTCCGGGGAGAGGGCAGCGGCGGGTGCGGGCGTCGTAAAAACGGGCGATTTGTAGAGGTACGTCATGACGGGAATCCTTTTTCGTATGCGCTGGTCGGGGCTTGCATTGCATCGGGCGTGGGGGGGAGAAGAAGGCGATGCCGCACCGCGAGACGGAGCGTACCCGCCGATAGAAGGACGATCACGAGGTTCGCCATCACAAAACAGGGAGCTGCGAGAACCGCGACCGCTCCTGCATCACCGCGCTCCACCATTCGTAGCGAGGCGGTGGCAAGCGCGGTCGCCCCGAAAGAGAAGGACCAGTAGGAAGGGGCAAAGGTCTGCTGAGCGATCCAGGGCAACAGGCGAAACAGCACGAGCACTTGGAGAAAGCCATAGCCCAGCAGCATATGGGCTGCGACATCCGGCGGCCCTTCTGTCACACTGAGGTAGGCGACAGCACCAACCACGGGCGGGGCAAGTTGAATGCCGAGTGTCGGGCGAAGCGGGGCGGGCAGGGAGCGTTCGGTGTACAGGCGATGCAACAAAACGGACTCGATGGCGAGCCACGAAAAAACTCCTGCCCCGAACACAAGTTGTCCCCAGTCGGCCCAGCCAAGAGCCGCTGCCACGGTCGCGGTGACAAACGTTCCCGCGACCGTCGGCAGGTACAGGACGGGAGTCGTATCGAGGTGGTCGCGGCCTCCCTGCCATAGCCCTCCGGTCCGCCACAGGCCGAAGCCAAGCGTGAAGACTGCTGCCATAACGAAGAGCGCCATGGCAACGGGTCGGGAATAGGGGAGCGCGGCAGCGGCGATCAGTGATGTCGTGACACCGACAAGACCGATAAAGCAGCATTGAATCGGGTCTGCGGCCTCGCGCAGTGCGTATTGCCGGGCGAGCATCCATTTGGCACCATAAACGACCATCAATACTGCCCAAATAAGTGCGCCGGTCAGCATCAAAGCCTCACCGATCCAGGCGGGCAGTCCCCAGACCTGGTGGGCGGCACGCCAGGAGGCACCGAGACCGGCAACACCCAGGACGATACCGAAGAACGAAGCCGGAACGCGCTGCACTGTTCGTGAGAACGCGGCGGTCGTTGACAAGGAGATTAACAAGGACACGAAATAGCTCCTTCCCCGGCGGTCGCACGTGCGACCACCGGCTCATCGAAAGTTGAGGAACTCGCTCCGAGTTCCAGACCCATTGTGTTCGAGGAGCGTAGGTCTAACGTTCCGCCACAGGAGGAAAATCGTTCCCGAAGCACGAACTGCTATCCCGGGAGGGTATTTTCCCTTCCGTTTCCCTACGTGGTCGATGCCGTCTCCTGCTTTCCTGTTGTAAAGGCACTCGCTATGTCCGAACCCAATGCCTCCATCGCGCCTGTCGAGCCGCTACCTCCCGGCCTGAGCATAACGCTGTTCGGCCCCCTGTTGGTGCTCGTGAACGGTCAGCCGATTCCGCACCTGCGCTCCCGCAAAGCCCAGTGGGTGCTGTGCTTGCTAACACTGCGCTACGGTCGTCCTGTCCAGAGAGAGTGGCTTGCGGGAACGCTCTGGCCCGATATCGACCAGACCCAGGCATTCGCTAATCTGCGTCCCACCCTGAGCGAACTCCGTAAAGCCCTGGGGAGTGAGGGGGCACGACTGCAATCGCCTAGCCGCAACTCTCTTCTGCTGGATCTTTCGGGCGCGGATGTGGACGTTATCGCCTTTGACGCGGCGGTCGCGGGCAAAACTGGTCCCGGCTTGGAGCGGGCAGTCTCGCTCTATCAAGGTAGTCTGCTGGAGGGCTGCACCGAGGAGTGGGTCGCGCAGGACCGGGAGGTGCGACAACAGAGTTGTCTGCGGGCATTGCAGGAATTAGCGACCGGCGTTGCTCGGACCGGAAACCACGAAGCGGCGGCGGCCTACTGGCGGCGCGCGGTGGCAATGGACCCGCTGTGGGAGGCCGCCCGGCGCGGACTGATGGAGGCTCTCATAGGGACCGGGGACAGCAACGAAGCCCTCGACGTGTACCGGAGTTTTGCCCGCCACCTGCGCCGCGATGATCCCAAAGCCACCCCCGACGCAGAGACCAGTGCGCTCTACACGCGTCTTGTCGCCTCCATCCGGAAGCGTGCGGACAGTGCGACGGTGGTCCGATCCGAAACACCGACAGCTCCCGCCGTGACGGGCTATCTTCCCCACGCGCTGACCGAGTTAGTGGGCCGGGAGGATGAGCGTTTGGAAGTCGCCGCGCTTCTGCAGCGTTCGCGGCTGGTGACGCTGGTGGGTGTCGGCGGTATCGGCAAGACCCGGCTGGCGGTTGCGGTCGCCGCCGATGTCGTCGGGGAATACAGGGATGGCGTGTGGCTGATAGCACTTGACACGATCACGGACGGGACACTGGTTGCCGCGCAAATCGCCGGCGTCCTCCGGTTGAAAGAAACGCACGGCAAGCCTCTGCTGAACAGCATCGCTGATTTTCTGCGCGGGAAGCGCACCCTTTTGGTGCTGGACAACTGCGAACACGTACTTCCGGCGAGTCTTGAAGCTGCAGCGTATCTGCTTCGGGAGTGTGTCGGGGTCCGAATCCTGGCGACAAGTCGTGAGGCAATGGGAATCAGCGGCGAAACGGTCTGGGCTGTGCCGCCGCTTGCCGTACCGGAACCCGATCATCTGCCGAAGGGCGGGGCGGCCCGGCGCGACGTATTGCTGGGCTACGACAGCGTGAAACTCTTTGTCGGACGCGCTCAGGCCGTGCAGAAAGGCTTCACACTAACAGCGGAGAATGCGCCATACGCGGCACGGCTTTGCGCCAGTCTGGAGGGTATTCCGCTCGCAATCGAGCTTGCGGCGGGGCGTGTCCGGGCACTCACCCTGGAGCAGATAGCCCGGCACCTGGAAGACCATCTCAGCCCTGTCACATCTATACGGCCTTCGGGATACTCGGGCTCGCTCGGGCATTTGCGGCTACTGACGGGCGGAAACCGGAGCGCAGGACAGCGCCAGCAGACGCTCCGTGGAACCCTGGACTGGTCCTACGGACTGCTGAGCGAGGCGGAGAGGACGCTGCTGTCTCGGACATCGGTCTTCGCCGGTAGCTGGGATCTGCAGGCCGCCGAGGAGGTATGCGCCGGAAACGATATCGAGACAGAGGACATCCTGGATCTGCTCTCGTCTCTGGCAGACAAATCTCTGGTCGTCTTCCTGCCGACCGAGGATGGAACAGAGGGGCGTTTCCGGCTTCTGGAGATCGTGCGCCAGTACAGCACCGAGAAGCTATCGCAGAGCAGCGAGAGGGAACCGGTTCGTGCTCGGCATCGCGACTGGTATTCGGCACTCGCGGAGCAGGCAAGATCGCATCTCACAGGGCCGGACCAACAGCTCTGGCTGGAGCGTCTGGAAACCGAGCACGACAATCTGCGGGCGGCACTCGAATGGTGTACGGACGAGGCAAGCCCCCAAAGTGCCGATGCAGGCTTGCGGCTTGCCTCCGCACTCTGGACATTCTGGGAGATTCGCGGTTATGTCGCGGAAGGGCGCGGTCATCTGGAACGTGCCCTGGCGGAAGATACGGGGCAAGCCCCTACCTTGTTCAGGGCCAGAACGCTATGCGCCCTGAGTTCCGCCACCCGCCATCAAGGTAATTACGCGGCAGCGCAGGCCCACTGCGAGGAGGCTCTCGCGATTTATCAGGCGTTAGATGACTTGCCGGGAATCGCGGACGCGGGCAACCAGCTTGGGAATATCGCCTACATGCAGGGACACCGCTTGTCCGCAAAGTCGTTGTATACGGAGAGCCTGAAACATCGCCGGATATTGAACGACCGGCGTGGCATCGCGCTGACGCTCAACAACCTAGGGAATATCGCGGACCAACTCGGCGACAGTGACGCGGCAACGGCACTGTTCGAGGAGAGCCTGCAGATTCGCCGAGAAGTGGGCGACACGCGCGGCATCGCCTACGCGCTCCGCAGTTTGGGAAAACTGGCAAACGCTCGGTGCGACTATGCGGCGGCCCGGGTTCTGCACGAGGAAGCTCTCCGTCTGCGCCGGGAACTCGGCGATGAGGGAGGCGTTGCCGAGTCGCTGATCTATCTCGGGGTTAACGCACTCCATCGGGGTGATTATATATCGTCGCTGGAACTGTTTGAGCAAAGCGAGCAGATGCACCGTAAGCTAGGCGATCCTCACAATCTCGCAGTCGGTCTCGGCAATCAGGCGGAGATCCACTATCTGATGAAAAACTACGTCACCGCATCGGCACTCTATCGGGAAAGTCTGAGCCTACGCCAGGAGTTGGGCGACCGGTTTGGTATCGCCGTTTCGCTACAGGGTCTGGGCTCGATCGCTCATGCCCAAGAAGACTCGGAAGGAGCCGAAAGGCTGGTGCGGGAGAGTCTGATTCTCTTCACGAAACTGGAGGCAAAGGAAGGGATCGGTAAATGTTTATGGATATACGGAACTCTGAACCAGGAGAAGCAGCAGAATGCAAAGGCGGCACGCCTGTTTGGAGCCGTCGAGGCCCTTTATACATCTCCTGGTACCCGCTTGATGCCGGCAGAACGGCGGGATTTTGATCGGCAGATAGCGGTGGTCCGCACCGTACTGGGGGAGGACGTTTTCGCATCGGAATGGAAAGCAGGCCAGGCTCTCACCTGGGATCAGGCGGCTGCCTATGCCCTGGAGTAGCCCTTCCCCGTAGTGCCCGTGCCGAGATCGGCAAGGATCAGGCGTCCGTGCGCGAGTCGCCTCCATGCCCAGGAGGAACTCCTCGATTGCGGTGTTCCGGTCACAGGTCTGTCCGGATAAAGCCAGGGTCATATGAGTCCGTTACAACTTTCTTCTAAACCAGGTTTTTCATCGGAAGCAATGGGTGTCAACTGTCGTCAATGGCTGTTTAGAAAACCAGCCACGTCCTCCTTGAGTTTTTGCAAGGAGGGCGAATGGATGTACATCATGTGACCGGCTTCGTAATACTTTGTCGTGACATTGGGGCGCAAATCGGACGGTAGACTCATGTGCGACAGCGTGTATTCGGTGGCGAAGTACGGGGTGGCGAGGTCGTAGTATCCCGACGCGACGAATATTCTCAGGTGTGGATTTTTGACCAGAGCGTCACGCAGCCCGGACGCCGTTTCGACGTACTTGTTTTGTGATTGCCAATCCCATGGCGCACCGATCCCGGTACCGAGGATATGATAAACGTCGTCTGTTTTGTAGCCGAGATCGGTGCGCACATAGCCGTTGAACGCGGACGTATACGGCGGCATGATCGCCGCCATTGACGGATCGTAGTCCGGCGTTTCGGAGGCGTTCAACGTGTCGCGCCCCGTCAGACGGGAATCGAGCCGCCCGACCGTTTTCTTTTCGCGGCGCAGCAGCTCTTTGCAAAACCGGAAAATCTCCGGACGGAGGTCGCAATCGTCCAGGTAGGTTTCGGAAAGTCCCGTCAGACGCGATAATTTGGCTGCGATGTTTTTGCGTTCGTCGGTTCCGAGTCGGTCGCCTTTTTGCAGCGCGGCGCCGTACTCGCCTTCCGCGAATGTTTCCGCCTCTTTCAACGTCGCGGCGAGATCGGTGGAAAGTTCGGGCGCGAGTTTCTTGTGGTAGAAAGCCGTCGCAGTATAGGTCGGCAGGAACAGCGAGTACGGGAGATCGTTGCCCCGGTCGAACTCCAGTGTTTGAAACTGCATCACGGACGATACCAGCACGATCCCGTTGAACGCGATACCCCGGTCGATCAAGTAACCGGCTATTCCTGCGCCGCGCGTCGTGCCATAACTCTCGCCGACCAGAAATAGCGGCGATGACCACCGTTCGTAGCGCGACAGATACAGCCGGATGAATTCGCCGATGCCGTCGATATCGCCCTGCACACTCCAGAATTTCTTGCCGAGGTCTAGTTTTGTCGGGCGCGAGAAGCCGGTGCCGACCGGATCGATGAAAACCAGATCGGTGTAGGGAAGCCACGTGTTGGGGTTGTCTTCGACGTGGTACGGAGGCGCGGGCATGTCACCTTTTTCGCCCTGCATGGCGATCCGCTTCGGACCGAGCGCGCCCAGATGAAGCCACACCGACGCGGAACCAGGCCCGCCGTTGAACGAGAACATGAGCGGGCGACGTGCCCCGGTATGTTTCGCGCCTTCCGTGACCGTGTACGCCATGAAGAAGATGTTGGCTTCCGTGTCCCCGGTTTGCGCGTTTTTGATCGGAAGCATTCCGGTGGTGACGCGGTAACGGAGCGGCGCACCATCCACGGTAATTTGATGCTCGGTGACGATCGGCGCGGGGGCATCGGCGGGTTTGGTTTCGTCTGGCTTTTTCTCCGTGGGTTTTTCGGTTGTCGTTTCGCTCATGGGTTTCTTCTTGGGGGCGGGAGTCGGTGTCGGGGTTGGCGTCGGCGTTTGCGCAAATGTTGTCGGGGCTAGAAACACGGCAAGCGCGACAGCATAGAGTATCCATCGCATAGTCAAGAGGTTTCGTGATTGGGGGGGCGTTTTCCTTCCACCGTTGATTGCTTTGTTCCTTTTGTTATTCCCGGACGGGGCCGACAAAAAGAACAAAGCATAAACAGTTCGCTTGCTCCGGCGAATCGTTCGCCTCGTACTCGAAAATCGTTTCCGCGACGGCGGGCGTTCCGCCCGCCAGACTGAGCAGTGTCAGTCCGGCGGCGATGTTTGCATTTGTACAGTTTCTCATTGGCTTTCCCGTGGGTGTTTCGTGAATCAGTGTCGGGGCGCGGCGCGATGCCGCATCAAGGTCGTGCTTCGAATATCAGGTTGAAAGGCGTCTCGGTAGCACGGCGGAAGCGGGTGAATCCGCCCGCCTCAATGACCTCGCGGACGCGCGCCTCTCCCGCCTGCGCCCCGAGTGCCAGTCCGACCCCCCTGCGCCTTCGATGCGGGCATACAGACCATGGTCGATGCCGCATAGTAGATACGCCCGATCGGGTTCGGATTGTCCTCGATGCGGTCGCCCGGGAACGGCTCGACGACCGTCCAGGTCCCGTCCGCGGCGAGCGACTGACGAACATGCGCCGCCGTCTTGAGCGGGTCGCCCATGTCGTGCAGACAGTCGAACGAAGTAACCAGATCGTAGCCCGTGCCGGGAAAGTCCTTGGCTACCGCCGTCTGGAACGGGAAAGCCGTCCTCGGGGAGTGCCAGGCGACGCCGAAAGAGAAGCGGGACACGCTGGTCCCGGCGAGGTATTTCTTTCCGTGGTCGCCCCGGGCTACAAAGATTTGAAGGACAAGGCGGGCACGTACTGGCTGGACCTGACGGTAACGATCCCGGACCCGAAAAAGGAAACGGCACCGGGCACTGCGCCCGCCGTGGCATCCGCCCCGCCCGTGCCGTCGCCGCCCGCGCCTGCGAAGGTACCGCTGTAGAGGTAGGTTTTCGGGGGTTTTTGAACCCCCGAAAACCTACCGGGCAAGAAACACTCGACAATCGGGACGCGTATAGGATATGCTGGGAACGTTCGTTGCGGAGTTGCCGATTCCCCGGTTTTCAATACTATGAAGTTTCCTTTTTTCTTTCGTTATGTGGTGCCCCTGTTTCTGCTACTGGCACTGGTAAATGCTGCCAGGGCGCAGACGAACCCGATTCCTTCCGAGAGCGGTAAGCAGACTAAGCTTGTCGTCTGGGGCTTGCAACTCGGCAAGGACTCCGCCGGTCTCGAAGCGCAGATCAGCGAGTTCGAGCGCCGCAACCCCGACATCGACGTTTCGGTAATGAGCATGGGCGCGGGGAACATGAACCCGCAGAAACTGATGACCAGCATCGTCGGCGGCGTCCCGCCCGACGTGATCAGTCAGGACCGCTTCACCATCGGCGACTGGGCGTCACGCGGGACGTTCCAGCCGCTCAATGATCTCCTCGCCGACGAAGCGGGAAAAGTGGATGGCGTAAAGGAAGACAACTTCTATCCCGCGCCCTGGGGCGAAGCCGTCTACCAGAACAAGGTATACGCGATCCCGAACGGCATTGACGACCGCCTCCTTTTTTATAACAAGAAACTGTTCCGCGAAGCCGGACTGGACCCGAACAAACCGCCGCGCACCTGGGAAGAACTGTTGCAATACAGCAAAAAACTGACCAAGTTCAACAAGGACGGCACCTACCAGCAGATCGGCTTCATCCCCAACTTCGGCAACTCCTGGCTGTACCTGTATTCGTGGCAGAACGGCGGCGAGTTTATGTCCCCAGACGGGCGAACGACCACCCTCGCGAACGACCGCACGGTGGAAGCCCTCGAATATATGGTGAAGATCTACGACGCCGTCGGGGGCAACGACAAGGTCAACCTGTTCCAGTCGAGTTTTCAGGCGGGGGAGCAGGACCCGTTCTTCACCGGCAAGATCGCGATGGTGATCAACGGTTCGTGGGTCTTAGACGGCTTCGCCCGGTACGCGCCCGATATGGATTTCGGCGTCGTGCCCGCCCCGGTTCCGGCAGAGCGGCTACGCGGCGAGGGGATTTTCGCGAATCAGGACCCGTACATTACCTGGATCGGCGGTTACGCCTACGCGATCCCGAAAGGCGCGAAGAATCAGGCGGAAGCGTGGCGGTTCATCCGCTACATGTCTGGACCGGAAGGCGCGCTGATCAACGCGAAGGCGCAAAAAGCATACAACCGCAAGATGGGGCGACCGTTCGTGTTCTCGCTTTCGGCGAACCGACTCGTCAATGACGCGTTGCTCGCACAGTTCCCGCCGGAAAACCCGAATCTCTTCGAGGCGCAGAAACTGTTCGTCGAACTGCTCCCGGCGGCGAAGTACCGCCCGGTGACGTTCATCGGGCAAACGCTCTGGGACGCGCACGTCCGCGCCTTTGACCGCGCCGTCGCGCATGCCCAGACGCCCCGCGCGGCTTTAGAGGAGCAACAGCGGCTCGTACAAAAGGAGTTGGATAAGTCGTATTCGCGCGAAACGCTCCCGCTTTTCAACGTCGTCCCGGTGCTGGTCGGAATGGGCGTCGTCGCGGCGGTCCTCCTTGCTTACGGCGTGTACCTGATCCGCAAGAACGTCGGAAAAAGCCGGATGGCCCGTCAGGAGGCGTGGGCGGGCTATATCATGGCGGCTCCGTGGTTATTCGGGTTTCTGCTCCTCACCGGCGGTCCGGTCATCGCGTCGATCATGTTCGCGTTCTGCGACTACGACGTGCTCCACGCGCCGCGCTATGTCGGGTGGGATAATTTCCAGACCCTGTTCACGGACGACCGCGAACTCCTGATGAAAGCGTTCGGCAACGTCGCGTACCTGTCGGTCATCGGCATTCCGCTCGGCATGAGCACGGGGCTTGCCATCGCGATGCTCCTGAACCTGAAAGTGCGCGGCATGCACTGGTACCGGACGGCGTTCTATATTCCGAGTATCGTGCCGGGCGTCGCGTCCGCCGTGCTCTGGGCATGGCTCCTTGCGGGCGACCCGAACAAGGGATTGATCAACGCGGCATGGCGGGCGACACTGACCGATTGGTTCGCGATTCAACCGCCGGGCTGGTTCGGCGCGGCGGAGTGGGCGAAACCGGGTTTAATCCTGCAAGGTCTGTGGGGCGCGGGCGGCGGCATGATCCTGTGGCTCGCCGGTCTGCAGGGGATCTCGCAAAACCTGTACGAAGCCGCCGACATCGACGGGGCGCGCGGCTGGACGAAGTTCC
>JACMMA010000040.1 GCA_014379275.1 Armatimonadota bacterium
AAAATTATACGCATAAAGTGCGACCGTTGGCAAGGCTGATCGGGCTGATAGAGACCGCCGACCATTTCCGAGCACCACGCTAGCATTGGCATTTTTTTCGTCGGGTGTAGTGACACCGGGTTGTGAGTCGGTAACGGCAAGGCGCGCCCCTTCCAGAACTTTTCCATCTTGCCCCCGTTTTTTCAAACGGTGAATCATTTTACTGACTTTATGGCAGTAAATAGTTCTATTTGTGGTAACATTGTATAAACTAAAGTAGGAGAAGATTTAAATGCCCCGCACTTTACAAAAACATGGCAACAGCCAGGCGATAGTCATCGAAAAGCCGTTGATGGAAGCGACCGGTATTACGATGGACACCCCGCTTGAAGTCACCGTATCGGGAGACGTGATCACGATCCGCCCTGCGAACGTTGGGTTTGGTCGGGAGAAAGTAGCTTCCTTAATAAAAGAACTGCGCCCTCAATACAAACAGATGTTAGAGAATTTGGCGAAATGAGGGTCGAGGAGCATGCACTGCCGCAATTCCTGAGCGTTGAAGACGTGATCCAGATTCACGACGATACGATTGCAGAGGAGGGTGGTTTACCGGGTCTGCGCGACCTCGGGTTATTACAATCCGCCGTCATGATGCCCCAACAACAGTTCAGCGGATACTACCTGCACGACGGATTCGCGGGCAAAGCTACCGCGTATCTATACCATCTTGGTGCGAACCATCCGTTCCTCGACGGCAACAAACGAACCGCGACATTTGCGGCGTTGCTGTTTTTGCGAGGGAATGAAATCAAAAGACTCCCGACTCCAGACGCCTTGGAGAAAGTGACCTGGGCTATTGCGGACGGTTCGATGACGAAATTGGAACTCACCGAATGGTTCCGAATACAGATCGGCGAACCCTCAGAACAAGAGTAGCGCGGGAAGCCGCTCCCCGACTTCGTAGTCGCCGTGGTCTTCGTGGGCGATGAGCAGCGCGTTCGCCCCGACGAGCGACGAGACGCGGTGCGAACCTTGCGACCCGGTGGTTGTCGCGAACGCTTCCCCATCCCGGTACTCGAGGCGGGCGCGGACGAACTCGCGTCGCCCCGGTTCGTGCGGCAACGGTTCGGCGAGCGTCGCGGTGATGTGCGGGCGGGACGTTTCACGGTGTCCGGCGAGGCGGCGGAGTACCGGGCGCACGAACAACTCGAACGTCACCAGCGACGATACGGGGTTTCCTGGCAATCCGAAAAATAGCGCATTTCCTACTCGCCCGAAAGCGAGCGGTTTACCCGGCTTGATGGCGATGCGCCAGAAGTCGAGCGAGCCGATTTCTTCCACAATACCTTTCACGAAATCTGCGTCGCCCACCGATACCCCGCCCGACGTAATCACGACAGCGCACCCCGACAGCGATAACAGGGCGTTCCGGATCGCGTCCTTGTCGTCGGGCGCGTGGAGACGTTGTATGACAACGCCACCTGCCGCAAGAGCTGCGGCTTCGATAGCATGACTGTTCGAGTCGCGGATCATCGCGGGCGGCAGGACGCGCGTCGTCACAGGGACCAGTTCGTCGCCGGTAGAAAGGATCCCGACCCGCGGGCGGGAGTGGCAGGACACGCGCGTCACGCCGAGCGAGGACAGTAGACCGACCGCTCCGGCGTCTACAACGTCGCCCGCCCGTAGCACCGTTTCGCCCTTTTCGACATCACTTCCCGCACGACGGATGAACCGAGCAAACGCGGGACCATGGATTGCTGGCTCTCCTTCGACTGTGTCCTCAACCATGACGATCCCGGACGTACCCACCGGTAGCATCGCCCCGGTAGCCACATACACCGCCGCGCCCGAGCCGAGGTCGCGCGACGGGATCTGCCCGGCGAGAACCGTCCCCGCATAGTCACGGACATACCCACCTTGATACGTCGCATCGCCGACCGCGAAACCGTCTACCGCGCTGTTGTCGAACGGCGGCAGGTTTTCGGCGGCGACTATGGATTCGGTGAGGGCGCGACCGTAGGCGTCCGCGACGGGGACTATCTCGGCGGGGAGCGGGTCGGTTTGTGCGAGGACACGTTGAAGGGCTTCGTCGTAGGTTAGCATAGATGGTCCCCCCTCATCCGGCTTTCCAATCCCCTGACTTACCGCCCGTCTTTTCCAGCAGGCGCGTCGGACCGATCGCCATGCCCTTGTCCACCGACTTGCACATGTCGTACACCGTCAGCGCGGCGGCGGAGACCGCGACCAGTGCTTCCATTTCCACGCCGGTCCGCCCGACACAGGTCGCGGACGCTTCGACATGAACGCCGCTATCGGTCAGGGTCAGGTCCACATGGACGCCCGACAGCGGGAGCGGGTGACAAAGCGGGATCCACTCGCCGGTGCGCTTCGCGGCAAGGATGCCCGCGATCCGGGCGACGGTGAAAACATCGCCTTTCGGCAGTGCTTTTTCGGCGACGAGTCGGCGTGTTTCGGCGTTCATGGCGACGAAACCTTCGGCCCGTGCGGTGCGAATCGTTTCCGTTTTCGCCGAAACGTCCACCATTTTTGCCGAACCGGACTCATCCAGGTGGGAAAAAGTTTCACTCATTTTCGGATATTCTACCATTTTTGAGGAACGATTGTAGCAAAATGGAATGACACAGGTATAATGTGCTTGTGCGAATGTGGCGGGAGTTTAGCCCTCCTCCTGCCCGGTAGTTTCCAGCGATACGGTTGACAGTTTTCTTCGGAGTGCGGCTTGTTTGGAGTGTGTCGCCGCGTCCATCCCCGGAATAGTCCGGTACGCGAAAGAGTCTGACGCCCGTTGTGTTACGGTGACGGCACGAATTGACATGAGGGTGGGAGAACGGGAATATGATGCGTATCTATGTGGGTGGACTGCCTTACTCCACCACGTCCGCGCAACTGCGCGAACTGTTTGAGCAAGCCGGTACGGTGAGCGATGCGTCAGTGATCGAAGATAAGTTCAGCGGTCAGTCACGCGGGTTCGGTTTTGTGGAAATGGCGAATGCAGAAGAAGGCAACGCCGCGATTACTCAGTTCAACGGGTTCGCTTTCCAAGGTCGCAACCTGACCGTGAACGAAGCCAAGCCGCGTGAAGAACGTAGCGGCGGAGGCGGAGGCGGTCGCTTCGGCGGTGGCGGTGGCGGCGGTCGCAACCCCTACGGCGGTGGCGGCGGCGGCGGTTATAGCAGTGGCGGTGGCGGAGGTTACGGTGGTGGTGGCGGCGGTGATCGCGGCGGCTACGGCGGCGGCGGCGGCGGCA
>JACMMA010000310.1 GCA_014379275.1 Armatimonadota bacterium
ACCGTCGCCGAACGCGACCAGACGACCGAAGCGTACCGCAAATACGTCGCGTCGTATTTCGTCTCGTATCCGCCCGCGCAGTACGAGCCGTTCGTCACCGTGCGGGCGCGAATCGCGCAAAGCGGCGAGTTCGACCGCTGGGCGAAATCATCCGCGCGGACATTCCAGATGATCTACGAGCAGCCGGTGCGCTACGAGTTCGCGGCGATCGCGGTGCCGACGCTTCTCGTGATCGGGCAGGAGGATCGGACGGTGGTCGGCAAAAACCGTGTGTCGCCGGAGCGGTTACCGACCGCGGGACAGTACCCCGAACTGGGGAAGGCGGCGGCGAGAGACATCCCGGGCAGTCGGTTAGTGGAACTGCCGAATGTCGGGCATATTCCGCATTTGGAAGCCCCGGACCGGTTTCATCAGGCATTGCTGGATTTCTTGCGGTAGGCGGAGGCCTCCACGTGTGTGAGTCCCGCGATCCGGGTAAGAGACCATCGCCTCGCATAGTTTCCTTTCATACCTCACGATTTAGAAAGCATTTATCGTTCGATGAAATTACCGATACAAAAACTGTTCCCGATGACCGCCCTCGGCGGGGCGGCCGCCGGGGCGTGTGTGCTGGCTGTGGCGACGCTGGTGTCCGGTCAGGGCACCCCGCCGAAAAAGACCACGCGCGCCGATATTGACGCACACATCGTCAAGCCTGCCCTGCTAGAAGCCACTTCGGACCGTGTCGCCGGGCTGAAGTCGCCGGAGGGTTTCCGGATCGCCCCGTTCGCAACCCTACAAAACCCGCGCATGATGGCGGTGACACCGGACGGTACGGTGTATGTTTCGCAGCGCGAACCGGGCAATCTGGTAATGCTTAAAGACACGAACGGCGACGGGGTGGCGGACGTGAAAAAGATCGTCGCCGAACGGAAGCAGCTACACGGGCTGGCGTTGCGCGGGAACACGCTGTATTTCACCACCGTGAAAGAGGTTCTTTCGGCGCGGATCAAACCGGATGGCACGCTGGAAACCCCGCGCCTTCTGATCAAGGATCTGCCGGACGGCGGCCAGCATCCGAACCGCACCATCGCATTCGATCCGGACGGCATGCTATATATCTCGGTCGGCTCGACGTGCAACGCATGCGAGGAAACGAGCGAGGAGAGCGCGACGATGCTACGCGCCAACCCGGACGGGACGAACCGCAAAATATACGCCAGTGGGCTGCGAAACACCATCGGGTTCGGCTGGCACCCGACGTCGAAGCGGATGTGGGGGTTCGATCACGGTATCGACTGGCTCGGCGATGACGACCAGAAAGAGGAGCTAAACGAGATCGTCGGCGGCAGACGCTACGGCTGGCCCTATGTTTTCGCGGACGGCAAGCCGAATCTCGCCGACGACCCGCCGAAGGGGTACACCTACGAGTCCTGGGCGAAGACGAGCCGGGAGCCGGACCTCCTGTATACCGCGCATAGCGCGCCGCTCCAGATGGCGTTCTACGCGGGAAGTCAGTTCCCCGCCGAGTACAAAAACGACGCCTTCGTCGCGATGCGCGGCTCGTGGAACCGCAAACCGCCGTCGGGGTACGAGGTGGTCCGGGTCAAGTTCGATCCCACGGGCAAGCCCGTCTCCCTGACGCCGTTCCTGACCGGGTTTCTGCTTCCGGGCGGTGAAAAAGGCGGCGGCGACGACGAAGTAGGGCACTTCGCCCGCCTCGCCGGGGTCGCGGTCGCGAAGGACGGCGCGCTGTTGGTCGGGGATGACACCAACGGCGTGATTTACCGGGTTTCGTATGGCGGGGGTAAGCCGTAGAATTGGGGTCGGGCGAAACCCCCGACCCACGCTCGCGACCCCCCGATAAAACCAAGCTCTACGGGGGTGAACCCTCACTTTCAGGTACTTACATCGGTATTTTGCATTTCTGAATCATGCGGTACACCATCCAGGGCATCAGTATTGTTGTAAACGGTGCTGATTCCGCGGATGGTGTACCGCATGACAGATACTTAGGATGCGAGTGGCTTCGTACACGTCGCGCAATCGTCGTCCAGAGGTACCGACTTGTAGAACGCTTTCGCCTCGGGACGCGCCTTCTCATACCCGTCCGCAAATTCTATGTATTCGTATCGAACCCCATTTTTCCTCCAAGCTTCCATACCAGGAAAGACTGCGGTGTTGTATTTACCGGTTTTCACGAAGCGGACGTCTTCGATGGGTACTTGCGTGACACGCCCGTCCTTCCAGCCGACTATGTAAAAACCTGTCGGTGCGAAGACGGTGCGTTCCCCCTTGAACCACTTCGGGTTCGCACGCACATAGATGTCCGTGTACGTGGCGACAGTGTCCTTCGACGGATTATCCGGGGACTTGTTCAGCGCGGGAAAGGCATAGTTGCTGGTATTTTTGTCGCGCTGATTCACGTCCACGGCAAGTTGTGCGTCCGCCAGTCGGAGGAGGCTTAGCGGTATGTTAAATGGTTTCCAGTCGTTGGCTTTTAACTCCTGCACTAACCCCGCTGTTTGGGTCATTGCCCCCTTAACATCGCCTACCTTCGCGGCGTCCGGAAGGCTAGCATACGGTTCTGCGATAGGGATGTATGTGTCACGGTACCATCGAAAGGTGGAAGCCAGCAGGAAAAATCCCGTCAGTGACAGTACAACCTGTGCGATCCTCTTCTTCTGGATCATTTGATTTACTCCTTACATTAGCATAGCGGTTCGGACCTGACCGAGCCCGGAACGGAAGTCGCGGTCCCAGTGCGGCCTAGTAGTTCGAACAGGCGATTAGGAGCGGGTTAGTTCTCGGATTACCACAGTCGCGCACCCAACACTGTGAGTTGCCGTCGTCGCCGTATGTATTTAAGGTTGCCGTCACTTCCAAGCAATGTCCGGGCTCTTCGCCATCAAAGTCATAACAAAAATCGACATTGGTTGTCTGGCCTGTGGGAAACAAGGTCACACCTGCAGGACAATTCGAGGGGGAACACTTCGGACAGTCTTTTGCAGGATCAGGTATAGCAAGTACGGCATCTGTACCTAAAACCCCTGACACAAGATAGGCTGAAAAGATGAAGAAGATCGAAACTGCAGCACGACGCACGAACAAAGAAACATTCATACAAAACCTCCAATGATTGTCGGGAGGGCGACCCTGTCTCGGGAGGGCGACCCTGTCTCGGGAGGGCGACCCTAAATTGGTCTTGAGAATAGGCAACATTGCCATGCCAACATTGTATCACTGGCAGGGAGACATGGCAATATGATTTCCCAGGTGCAGTTGTATCTTGCTGTACCGGCGGATAATTGGCTTCGTCATACGGAATCCTCTACCGGAGTAACGAGGCAAAGCGGCTGTTTCTTACAGGGTATTTTCGGACGTTTCCAAACGTCCGACCCACGTTTCCAAACCCCCGATACCCCCCCGACACAGGAAAACATCACCCCGAAGGTAAACTGACAGTGCGCGGCGACTTCATTGCGCCCGCTCTGGAGAACCCTTTTTCATGAACAAGAAAACGATTGAAGATATTGACGTCGCCGGAAAGCGCGTTCTGGTGCGCGTGGATTTTAACGTGCCGCAGGACGATTCCGGCGCGATCACGGACGACCGGCGTATCGAGTCCGCACTGCCGACAATAACGTATCTCCTGCGCCAGGGCGCCGCCGTGATTTTGATGAGCCATTTGGGGCGTCCGAAAGGCAAAATCACGCCGAAGTATTCGCTCGCTCCGGTCGCCAAACATCTCGCCGGGCTACTCGGCACCGACGTTGCGCTGGTTTACGCGACCGAGACCGACCCGCTCGGCATCGAGGAAGCAAAAGCCAAGGCCGCCCACCGCTCCGTGGTATTGCTGGAAAACACGCGATTCGCCGGGGGCGAGGAGACGAACGACCCCGCGCTGTCCGCGCAACTCGCCACGCTCGCCGACGTGTACGTCAATGACGCGTTCGGCGCGGCGCACCGGGCACATGCGTCCACGGAAGGGGTCGCGCATGCGGTCAAGCGTGCGGGCAAACCGGCGGTCAGCGGCTATCTGATGCAAAAAGAACTCGATTTCCTCGGGGGGGCGATCCGGAACCCCGTTCGACCGTTCGTCGCTATCCTCGGCGGGGCGAAGGTCAAAGACAAAATCCCGGTCATCGAATCGCTGCTCCCGCAGGTGGACACGCTGATCGTCGGGGGCGGCATGGCGTACACGTTCTACAAGGCGGCGGGGCACGAAATCGGCAAGTCGCTCCTGGACGAAACGTCGCTCGAATTCTGCAAAACGCTCTTATGCGACGACAAGATCGTGCTCCCGGTGGACTGCGTGGTCGCCCCGGCGTTCGCCAACGACGCCCCCGCGACCACGGTGAAGGTGAGCGAGATCCCGGCGGATCAGGAAGGCCTCGACATCGGCCCGGCGTCGGTCGCGGCGTTCGCGGAGATCATCAAAAAGGCGAAGACCGTGATCTGGAACGGACCGATGGGCGTGTTCGAAATGCCGAACTTCGCGCACGGCACGGCGGGCGTCGCGCAGGCACTCGCGGACGCGACCGGTCTCGGCGCGACGACGATCATCGGCGGCGGCGATTCGGCGGCGGCGGCGGAGCAGCTCGGCTTTGCGGATAAGATCACGCACATCTCCACCGGCGGCGGCGCAAGCCTGGAGTTCCTGGAAGGCAAACCGCTTCCCGGCGTCGTCGCGCTGGACGACAAATAAGCGCACGGAATGCCGAAAAAACAGAATGCCCTACCTCCCGATTTCATATCGCAGGTAGGGCATTCTGCCGATTTTCTCGGCTTCGCGGCGCAGACTGTGATACACAGTGATACTTGTCCCATTTTTTGCACACATAAATATGCCATGACGTTCGTGGCATATTTATTGCGGAATGAGATCCGTCGGCTCGGAAAACCCATGGGGAATGGTCCACTCGCATGCCCAGAATACCTCCCTCATCCCCTGACCTGCACGTACTCCAGCGTTTCGCCGACGCCGCGCGGGACGTGTTTCTGATCACCGAGGCGGAACCGACCGATCTGCCCGGCCCGCGCGTGGTTTACGTCAACGAGGCGTTCACGAAAATGACCGGGTACGAAGCGCACGAGATCCTCGGCAAATCGCCGCGCATTCTCCAAGGGCCCGATTCGGATCAGGAGACGCTACGCCGGATACGGGGGCATCTCGAACGTTGGGAGGCGTTCCGCGCCGAACTGCTCAACTACCGCAAGGACGGCACGCCGTTCTGGGTCGAAATGGACGGGCAGCCACTCGCCGACGCGGACGGACGGTTCACCCACTGGGTCACCGTCCAGCGGGACATCACGGAGCGGAAAACGGCGGAGAAGCGGCTCGAGATGAAGAACTTCGCCCTTTCCCAGGTCTCTGACGCCGTGATCGCGGTGGATGGCGACCGGAACGTCACCTATTGGAACGACGGCGCGGCGCGGCTTTATGGCGTTCGGGCTACCGACGCCCTTGGCAAGCCGCTACGCATATTCTATACCTACACCTGGCCCCACCCGGACGAAGAGGTGGCGGCTATGGCACAGATACGGGAAACAAATTACTACCGCGGGGAATTTATGCACATTCTTCCGAACGGGCATACGCTCCCGGTCGAGTGTGCCGTCACGCTTCTGCGCGACCCGTCCGGGGAATTTCGCGGGTATATCGGCGTGATACACGATATTTCCGACCGCAAAAAGGCGGAAGAATCGCTGGCGAAGTCCCGCCAGGTCCTGCGCGAGGTGTTGTGGGCGGCGACGAACCGGCGCCTCGTGCTCTGTGACAACCAGAGCGAGCTTCCCGACCTGCTCGCGGAGCGGTTCGTTGCGACGGAAGCCACCAGCACGGCGGAGCTGAGCGCCCTGCGCGGCGTGTTCCGGAATGCCGCGCGGGCAGCGGGTCTGACCGAAGGGCGTGCCGAGGATATGGTGGTGGCGCTCCATGAGGGGATGATGAACGCCGTCGTTCACGCGCGCTGTGGCAAGGTGTCGGTATATATCGACCGCCCTTCGCGCCGGATGCAGGCGTGGATCTCGGACACCGGGGGCGGCATCGCTACGGAGACGATACACCGCGCCACCCTGGAGCGTGGCTTCACCACCGGCGGCGGTTTCGGACACGGCTTTCCGATGATGCTTAGCCTCACCGACCGGGTGTACGTTTTGTCCGATCGTCACGGGACGACCCTGGTCGTGGAACAAGCCGAAGTCCCCCCCGACCCGTACGACACCGATTTCCGTTGGCCGCGCCGACTCCCCGCCGCTTGCGCGTTCGCCGATCCGGACGGGTGAACGCGGCGCAGTCTCTCCACTCTCTGTGACCGAGCCTTCCCGCGCCGGATGCCAGGCACGGTGCTAACGCCCGAGCAACTCCTCATAGATCGGATTGGGGAATGGCGCGGTGTACGGCTCCGTGCCGTCCAATCCCAGGGCGAAATAGATCGTCGCCAGTTGTCCGTGCTTGTAAATGCAGTTTTGAACCATGTGCCCGACGAACTCGCGCACGGTCATCGCGGCTTCCGGCTCGTTGAACTGGTGCCGCGCTTCGTCGAGTTTCTCCGGCGACAGGGAGCGGATCAGAGCGCGCCAGGTTTCCGTCTCCCCGGCCAGAGCGTCACACAACTCGGCCTGGTCGTGCGGCGGTTCCGGGACGCGGGGGTGCTTCGCGGCGTCGGGCTCCGCGATATGGTAGCGGTCGCAAACCAGCCACTGCCACGCATGCACGGCAAGAATGCGCGGCGTCGGCGCGGGCGGGGCGAAGGCGTAATCGAACTTGTCGGCGGGGATCTTTCTCAGGCGGTGCACCATCCCGGTCAGATGACCACACAACAGGTACTCGTAGGCTTTGGTTTCCTCGCTCATCTGCCGCCTTTCCCGCTGCCCCGGACGAAGTTTTCCAGCAACCGCTTACCGTCCTCGGTGAGCACCGATTCCGGGTGGAACTGGACGCCTTCGACGGCGAGCGTCCTATGGCGCAACCCCATGATCTCGCCCTCCGCGGTTTCCGCCGTGATTTCCAAACAATCGGGGAGACTGTCCCGCTCGACGAGTAGTGAGTGATACCGGGTCGCGGTGAACGGTCGCGGCATTCCGGCGAAAACGCCCCTGCCGTCATGAAGGATCGGGGAGATCTTGCCGTGCATCAGCCGTCCCGCGCGCACCACGCGCCCGCCGAACGCATGCCCGATGGCTTGATGCCCGAGGCACACCCCGAAAATCGGTATCTCGCCCGCGAACCGCGTTATCGTTTCCACGGAGATCCCCGCCTCCGTCGGCGAACAGGGTCCGGGAGAAATAACGATCTTCTCCGGACGGAGCGCGGCGATCCCGTCGGTCGTGATTTTATCGTTGCGATGAACCGCTATTTCCTCGCCCATCTCGCCGAGGTACTGCACGATGTTGTACGTGAACGAATCGTAATTATCTAAAACCAATATCATCGAAAGACTTTCGTTTGCCCGTCGCGCCAACAAAAACCACGCATAAATACGACGAACTTATACATTACCCGCGGTGTACTGGTAGTATATCGCCCCGATTGGGTAATACGGAAACGGAGAGAATCAGATCATGCTATTCGGATTAGTTCGGGAGACACACACGGCAACGGAAGAAGCAGGCGCGACGCTAAACTCGCTGTATAACCGTGCCGGGAATTTGGAAAAGTCGCTGGAGGCTATCGCGAAGCGCGAGCCGATGACCCTATTGACGCCGGAGCAGATCCGCACGTACAACCACGTTGTCGAGGAAGCGAAGAAATTCCTGCCGAGTTCGGTGGTTCTGAAAGAAGACGCACCGATCATCGAGGACGGCGACCTGCCGCACGCGGAAACCTTTTTCCGCGTCCTACATATGTCGGTCGTGCCGACGCTACACAACGTCTTGACGAACGACGACGCGGGCGCGGCGCTACCGGGCGTCTAGCCCTTTTCGGCACGAACAAACAAAAACGCGGGACGCCGCCGCTCGT
Source organism: Armatimonadota bacterium (assembly GCA_014379275.1). GTDB lineage: Bacteria > Armatimonadota > Armatimonadia > Armatimonadales > Armatimonadaceae > JACMIU01. The sequence goes on from JACMMA010000310.1 coordinate 7,946, forward strand.
CCGCGAACGCGGCGCGCGCGGCGACCGCTTTTTCGTCCGGCATCGGCTCCGCGATCCGGGAGATCGCCAATCCCGGATCGAAAACCCCGTCCAGGTAAGTAGCGAGGGTGCGATGAAAAACGCGCACGCCGGGCACGAACCATTCGCTGACCCGTTCGCCTTCGTCGGCGTAATCGTCCACCGGCCAGTGTAGTTTCGCGTTGTCTTCGCCCCGCGCCCAACCGCTTCCGGCACGCCGTGCGGTGAGGACGGGATGCTCGACGCAGAAAACAAAAACCCCACCCGGCGCCAGAGCGTTCGCCACCGACGCGAAAACCGGTCGCACGTCGGGCAGATAGTGTAACGCGAGGACGGACACGATCACATCCGCCGATTCCGCGGGCGCGTCCCAGCGGTCGAGCGAGGCGCAAACATAGCGTAGCCGCCGTTCCGTTTCGGGGTTGACGGGTTCGCTCTGTGCCGCCGCCAGCATCCGCTCGGAAACATCGACCCCGACCACACTCGCGGCACCATCGGCGATCGCCTTTCGGCAGAAACCGCCCGCGCCGCACCCCAGGTCCACCACACGTTTCCCGGCGAGGGGCGGTAGAAGCGCGTCGCGGGCGGGGTCAACAACCACGGCGTTCGCGGAAAGCGGGTTTTCGCGCAGTTTAGCGTAACCCGCGAAAAAATCGGGGTCGTCGTAGATGTTTTGCGGCACGGTCGGCATGGCGGGGCTATTTTACCACGGCGCGCAGTCCGAATACTTCCACCGAAACACCCTCCGCGTAAGCGGCGTGGACCGGCGGACCGTTGGCCAGACCGGGGAAGCCCGCCGCCGCGACGAGGGTGTCGGAGCAGTCGTGCAGAACCGCGTCTTGAAGCGGGTAGGGCGAATGGTGGACGCGACCGGAGTACAGATCATTCCCGTTCTGCGAGTACAGCAGATACCGTTCGCACAGGAAATGGTCGAGGCTACCCGGCTCGGCGTGTCGTACGGGGCTGACGGGCGTGTAACGCAGGACACTTTCATCGTTGCGCACGCCGGGATGACGCCGCTGGGAGACATAGCTGATTTCACCGCCGCCGTTCGCTATTTCCAGACGCATCGCGGCGACGTAGTACGGCAGATGAAACAGAACACGGGCGATGGCGACGGCAACCGGATTCGCGGCGTCGAGCGAATAGAACCAGACACCGGGTTCACCGTTCGCCTGAACATACGTGCGCACGTTTATCTCGTGGAAGTGCGACAGGCCGGGTACGGGCGGCGACCAGACGGGGCGCACATTGCGCATCGTGAACGGCACCAACCCGATATACGCGTCGCCCGCGAACGTGTCCACCGTCAGCCCCGGCGGCAACGTTTTTTGGATCAACTCCGGGGACACACGCCAGTGCAGAAACAGCAACTGCCGCCAATCCTGCCGCATGACGACGGCCGCCCCTTCCGGTCGGAGTGTCAGGCGAACACGGTCTTCTACAGCGGGGAGT